>NZ_JBBHKU010000072.1:0-154262 GCF_037389295.1 Stygiolobus sp. RP850M
CTGTTAACAAGTTTTATCAAGTTTTATCTCACAATAATACAAGCTTTTCTCGATGTTTTTCTATATTTTGTATTGAGGGAAGTTAAAAGCCTGTTGCAACTATTATGAAAAAGACTATATAAGCCAAGAAATATGAATTTACAGCGTTTCTTTCCGCGATTGTAGTCGCTCTGCTTATCATTATGGTAGACATTGGAAAGATAGAGCCGTGAGGTATACCGAGCAAAGCTATTACCAGGAGAAAAGCTATGTATGAAGGAGCATAAAGTGTTCCAAGTAATCCAGCGATTGTAATACCTATCGATATTGCTAAAGGCATTCTAAGATCACTGAAGGGTCTGATAGTCATTGAAAGTCTAGTCAGAAATGATATTGTAAAGAAAGGTAGGAAAAACAGAATATGCTTCAAAGTCTGGAACATTAAATCTCTCTTTGGCTAAGATAGCTAAGAACGTTGTAAATGCCGCAAAGGGTACGTTGTAAGTCGTTATTGACAGTATCGAGGAGACGAAACCTTTGTTCTTTAAAGCTGATATTCCTTTACTTTCCCTATTCACTTCTGGGAATTTCAGCTTAGTGGATAAAATAAACGCTACCGTAGCCAGCGGAATGAACCACAAGAAGATCTCTCTGTAACCAACTCTCGTCAGGAGGTATGTTTCAAGTGCAGGACCTATGATCAGGCTCAGGCTCAGACTTGTAGAATATAATGCCAACAACCTTTCAGCTGATTTTTGATCGTTTGCTAAACTCGCTGCGGTTATTAAATTCGGCATAATTAAGCCAAATGTCAGACCTGCTAAAGCTGATATAAACCAGACTGTAAATACGTTAGAATAATAATAAAGTAGAAGGGACAAAACGATAAAACCATTAGAGAGTATGAAGGCTCTCTTTCTAGTAATTGCATTTAACGAAGGATTAATATACGACGTAGCCACGAAAGTAAAGGCAAAGATTACCGTAGAGAGAAGTCCTACTACTGTATTAGAGAAGTGCAGAACATATTTTCCGAGTAAGGGGACTGTTGTAGTTACCATGTTATTAGTTGCTCTATCTGATACTGTTATTAAAACAAGAAATATAGCTGCATATATTAGACTAGACTTGTGCTCAGCCATGGCTTGAGAAAATAGTTCGATACCGAATTTAAGCTTAACTACTAATGTTTAAGTCACTATATAAATACTATATTCATTTTATTTAAAAATATCTTAAAATACCTTATTTAATGTTTTCATAATACCAACATCTTACCTTATTGTCTCTAACGTTAAATAATTTGGGATTTTCAGTATAACATCGTTTCCTCAACTCCTTATTAATTAGATCACAATAAGGGTGATACGGACAGCCGTGGTCTGATGGATCTCCTATCTCCTTTATAGGAATTTTCTCTCTAGGCTTGCCTAATGTGAGCTTCGTGTTTTGAAGAAGCTGAGAGTAAGGGTGGTAGAGCTCCTTCTTAGTAGACTCCTCTACTATTTCGTTACCAAATAAAATCACTATTTTGTCAAAGACATAGGGATAAATCACAGAGGGATTAAATAGGACTAAACTTGCTGACTTTATTTTCATTACCTTAACTAGCATTTTGAGAGCGTATTCCCTTAACTGTGTATCCATAGTGGATAGAAAATCTTCTGGTACTATCTAGCTTACTTTTCCCAAAAATGTAGATAGAATTTCCAATTTGAACTTATTAATTTCACTTAAGTCGTTAATTTTTGTATTTTCAGTCTTCTGATCTCCCAATATTGTTTTAATCCATATTTCATCTCCTTTTTCGAATTTTTTCTCGTAAAGTTTCAAAATATCCTATACGGAAATTAGTATATCGAGCAATAGTAGTGAAATTGACAAGAGGAGTAATAGTAAGCTTAATTTCAACTGTGTTCAGGAGATGGGAAATGATCTCTCCTTACAAGGTTATTTTAAATAATGTTATAAGAGCACAATAAACTGTTAATTGTCGAAAATGATCATTTAACCGATGTTATAGCCCTATTCTCTATATCCTCAAGTTCCTTTAGTGCTACGTCATTACTTATATCATACTCTGTAGCGATCATTACTTCAGCTTCATTATCTATTTCCCTAACTTTCTTCACATAACCTTCTGCAACCTTTATGTTCTCTACGGCACAAACGGTCAGTCCTCTTTCTCCTTCCACAAATGATAAGAACTTACAGTTATCCAACATAGACAGTTTCGTGACTATCTTAGAGAACACACCAAATACTACAATATCAGCCTTTGACAAATCGACTATAGGTATCACCTTTATAGCGTCTTTACTTATTAACGCACTTATTCTCCTCTGAATCGTCTTTGTAGGTATATTTATTACCTTCGCCATATCACTAGGTTCAGCCCTTGGGTTCTTTAACAACTCCTTAACTATCTCTATATCTACTCCAGAGGGCTTAACAGGTGTTTGTGCAGGAATATAAGTCATCTTTGGATCTCCTAATTCCTTAGCCATTGTAGATATCTTATCTGTTAAGTCATTGTAAGATTCTCCGTGTATTCTGTAAACGTTAAGTTCCTCTAAGCACTTTATTTTCACGTTTATAAATGGTGCGTTAAAGTCCTTTTCGTTCTTGAAAGAGACGAACGCGTAATACTTATTATAAAAATTGGGATTGACAATAAGCTTAAATGACCTTATAACGCCATCTTCAATCAACTTGTTAAACCTATAATTAAGTGAAGTAGCAGAGAGATTAACATCTTCAGCAATCTTCCTCTGTGAAATCCTACCGTCCTTGAATAATGAAATAATAATTTTTTTATCTATTCCATCCATTAATTCCCTAGTCGGAGTTCTTATTTATATACTTTTATCTAAATCTCTCTAATACAAAAATTTCTAAGTAAGTACTAAGTAGCGACCCCACGACCTCAGAGCCGTATTAGTATTACGAGATATAACTCCTCCTCTTACTTAGCTTGTAGTCTGCTGTACCCTTAGTTACTATCTCTATTAGGAGAGCATTCTTGTCCTTCCCTCTCAATAACCTGCCGAGCCTCTGTAAGTACTGTCTCTTAGTACCGTAACCGCCCAATACTATGCCTATGTTAGCGTCAGGAACGTCCACTCCTTCATCAAATACAGTAGATGCAACTATCACTCTGTAAGCTCCCTTCCTGAACTTTTCCAAAATTTCCTTCCTTTCGTCCTTACTGGTCTTATAAGTCACAACGGGAATTAAAAATAACTTACTAAGGTCATAGGCTAATTGTGTGTCCCTCGTGAATATGATTATTTTTTCGTCCTTGAACTCCTTTAAAAGCTCCTTTAATTTGTCTACCTTAGCTTTTGAGTTTACCGCAATCTTTAAGGATTCATGCCAAGCTAAAAGAGCTTCTCTAGCCTCCTTATCTTTCGAGGCTAATCTCACAAGTCTGTTAAAGTCATCTAAGCTACGTAAAGTCAGGTTCCTCTTCTCAAGAAATTTCTTTAGCTTAGACCTTAATTCTTTATACTTTCTCTCTTCCTCTTCGGTCATTTTAACATAAACCTTCTTTATATCGAAACTGGCTATGTATTTTCCCGCAAAGTCCTCTACCCCTTTTCGATAGACTATAGGTCCTACCAAATCCGGATACATTATATGCTTTCCGTCCTCCCTTTCAGGAGTCGCTGTCAAGCCCATTCTGTGCGGTGCTGCATACATTTTAGCCATGAGAGAGTAACCTTCGGAAGGAAGATGATGAACCTCATCGAAAATTACGAAAAAGAACTTGTTACCCAACTCTTCAGCCCTTGTATAAGCTGAGTCATAAGTTATTACCGTGATACCAGAGACTTTGTCCACTCCTCCTCCTATTTCCCCTACATCTGCCTTCAATATCTCCTTTATTGAATTTGCCCACTGATGCATTAGATCAATTGTCGGCACTACCACCAGTGTGCTCTCCCTTAAGGAAGCAATAGCCTTTAACGCGACAATAGTTTTTCCAGCTCCAGTAGGAAGTACTATAACGCCCCTCTTTCCTCGTAATATCCAAGACTTCAGAGCCTCGATCTGGTAGTCCCTAAGTTTTATCTCATCAACAATAGACGGAAAAGGAGGAGTGTAATCAAACACATAGTCTTCTATTTCTACGCCCTCGCTTCTGAAATACTTTTTTACTTCGGCATATTTATAGGCGTAAGTTATGTAAGCCTTTAGCTCCTCAGACCATTTAGCTCCCGGAGCATATACGTCTAATACTAGTAGACCTTTAAAGTATCTGAGCGTTACCAAACTGTTTTAAATTTCTACATTTAATATTAAATGTGTTACCTTGGTCGTTAGCGAGATTTAAGCTCGCAAAGAATAAAGTAGTACCTTTGTTCTGTGAAGACCCTGATATAGTCGAGGAGATCCTCTCTAAGTTTAAGGTAGGGTTAACTTTAGGAGAGATAAAAGAAGAACTAAAATATTTAGAGAAAATTTATGATTATAAACTCGTAAGGGGTATATTCAAAGTCATAGCTAAATACACGAAATTTGAAGAGGACTCCCCTACAGATCCTTTAGTTATAAGAAGAAAATTATACGAGTACGGTCCGGTAATAGACGCTGAAGAAAGAGAAAAAGTCATAGAAAAAATTAGTCTAGAATTAGGAATAGACCCTATAAAGTACATGTTCTCCGATCTAGAAGATGAAAGGAAAATTACGGAATTACCGCCCCTGACACCACAAGATGTGATTAAAGCTTATAACCTATCCCTATTGCAAACTCTACTGTTCAAAGCTTACAAGCTATCTGTTTACGTATCGTCAAACTGGAAGGAAATAGTGAGAAGAGCAAAATGGTTAGGGTTAATGTATTTCGCGTATAAACCCTTAAGGCTTGAGTTCATCGGACCTGCTACCTTATTAAAAATGAGTGAAAAATACGGACGGAATTTCGCCATTTTATTACCTTATATCGTCTCTACAGAACACTGGAGGATAGAGGCTGACATCGTATTGGGAAAAAAGAAGAAGAGGATATACAAGCTGGAGGTAGAAGATTATAAGGACATTCTAAAGGAAATCGTAGACGAAAAAGTATTCGACAGTTCAGTTGAAGAGAGGTTTTATTATGAGTTTAACTCCTTGTCATCAGGCTGGAAATTACTGAGGGAACCGGAACCTATAGTGGTTGGAGATAAGATATTCATTCCTGATTTCCTAGCCGAGAAGGGGAACCTGAAAGTCTATATAGAGATTGTAGGCTTCTGGACTGATGATTATATCAGGGAAAAAGTAAGGAAACTTAAGGAGGTAAAAGAACCGATCTTAATACTTTTAAACGAAGAACTGAGCTTAGGAGATTATGACGGAGATAACGTAATCAAATTTAAGAAAAAAGTAGACGTAATGAAAGTTTATAAGTGGCTTAAAGACCTCGAGACAAAGAGCTTAGAGAACGTGAAAATTGAATACTCCCTCAATAAAGATGTGGTGAGTATTAAGGAGATAGCCGAGGAACTTAAAGTCCCCACTAACTTGATCAGAAAGAACCTTAGGCAGTTTCCAGGTTATGTATTCCTCAAGAACTATTACATAAAGGAGGAACTGTTGGAGAAGTTACGTGAGGTAGATTTCAATGGAAAGAGCCTATCTTCTTTGAGGTCTAAATATGGAGACTATATCGTGGAAGTATTAGAATATTTAGGCTACAAAATAGTGTGGAAGAATATAACGGATGCTGTAGCTATTCGACAAAATGGTGGAACTGAAAAACGATGAAAGAATTTTTCGTTTTATAATGAAATTTATTGAATTAAGAGAGAAATTAGGAGATAATTTAATTAAAGTTACTCTCGAAGAGAACAAAAACGAGATAGTAGTGTATGTTAGAGATAAAGTCGATTTTACTGTAGACGACATCAAGTTTAAGTCCGTCAAAGAGGAACTGAAAGAGAGATTAACACAAATAAACGGAGTTAGGAAAGTTATATTCGAAGAAAACAAGGTGAGAGTTTTCGTTGATAAGATATATCCCGAACTTTTCGAAACTGTGAGCGTAACTGTTTACGAAATAGGAAAAGAGTTCGGGGAAGAGATCGAATGGAAAATAGAGGAGATTACATGACAGATCTTGGCGGAGGAACCACGGCGTTAGAGCATGCCTCCTTTATTCCTTTCTTACACGCCTCTTGTAGCAGTAATACCGCATCTCTCTCATCTCCTGCTCTCCTTAATGCCTCAGCCAATTTGTATAAAATCTCTCCATTTACATCGGGATTTACCTTAAATATATCCTTAGTTATGTCCTCCAGTCTATCCCTTTTTCCTTGGGTTACTAGGGAATTCAGTGCTAAATCCACGTGAGCGTTGTACACGTTTTGCATGATACCACACATCACCACGTTTTTAAGATTCTGACACTTTGAGACGTCAAAATTCGATCCTATCTTGTCAAGGATCGTGAATAAGTATTTACAATCTACACTCTCAATTACATTGCATATAAACCAATTATACTCCTCCTTCTGAGGTGACAGTTTCAGAACATCTTGAACTATCTTGACACCTTCATCAACATATCCGTTGACGAAGAACTTCTTTGCGTCCATTAGACGTTTAATTAGGTCAGACTTGACAATAGTCATATGATATTATCTTGTGTCCACTCTTAAATTTCTTCCACTAATATACCGAGAGAGATAACCGTAAGAACTCACTCTCCCTAAGACCATATCAGAAGCCATCTTTCCCATGGCAGGGGCGAAACTCCATCCCAACCTACACGCTCCGGTACTGAACACTAGATTATCATATTGTCCTATTATAGGAAATCCGTCAGGAGAACAAGGTCTGTAACCCATGGTTAAGTCATAAACATAATTTACGTCAACGACTTTCGAAGCCATGTTAAGGAAGAACTCAGCCCTACTGGAATCGTCAGAGAAGTCAGCGTCAAACCCTCCGGTTATTTTTATATTATCTGTGTTTTTAGCAACTGCAACTCCGTATTCTGCTAAGACAAACGGGTAATTTATACCCACATCACCTTTAACTCTATAACCGTATCCCTTAAATGCCGTAATCGGTAAACCAAACTTTCTTAAGGAAATACCTGAAGCTAGAACTACTTTGTCGTATTTTTCTGCACCGTCCACTACACCGTCAGAAGTCACCCTTTCTACCTCTTTAATTACAACTTTAGCCTTAGCTATCTCTCTCGTCATTCTGTCTACGAACTTGAATGTGTCGACCTTAGATAGTTCAGGGAAGTACACCCCACCAGCGAAATTCTTAACATCTACCACCTCGAATTTAGGTTTGAAGGGACTCAGTTTCTCCTCCTCCACAGCTTTTTCCAATGCGTTCTTGTCATAATATAACTCTAAAAGCCCGCTTTCCTCATAGTCGAAGTCGTTCTTCTCTTCTGCAAGATACTTGTATTCTCTTAAGGAAAACGAAGCCATAAACCTCATTATTTCCCATGCTTCCGGAGGAGCCGGTCTCTCTAATTCAGTAAGGAGTGCCAATAACCAAGATGTATTTACAGACTTCACATCGGTTACTCCAAGCTTCTTATATTTCATCATCTTTCTTATCATAGCCATAGTATTGATCTTATCAAACCTGTAGGGCTCAATCAGACCTGCAGCGTGAACAGAACCGTTTCCGAGAAAAGCTCTCTCATATATCGTTACGTCAGCGCCTTCCTTTAATAAGTAATAAGCTGTGAATAAACCTACAATCCCTCCTCCTATTACGGCTACTTTCAACTCTCAAAACCTTTTAAGATTTTTTCTGCCCTCTTCTTTATATTACTTTCTTGAGAAGTAAGATCTTTTAAGTACCGTATCTGAGATACTACATCTTCTTTCGTGATAAAACCTAGTTTAAGTAAACGCGGTACAGACTCCCACGCATAAATTCTCACACTCGCTTTCCTATGCCTTAAAAAGTCTATGAATCTCTCCTTGTCCTTACTTTGGAATATCCCCTCCTCCACCAACCTAACGAAAAGTCTCCACGCTTTTTTCCTTATCGTCATCCACCTGCTCCTCAACAACCTCCAGTAGGAATAACGTACTTGAATCACTTGGTCTTTAGTAACTAAACCCAAAGAGATCATATCGATGGCTTTTGACCAAGCACTCCACTTTATTCTGTCCGAATTAGCCGTCAAACCCCTCTCTATTCCTTTCACGAGAAGCTTCTTATATATATCCAAGTTATTCCAAGCGTCTTCTCTGACACCTTGCAACGAGTTCCACAACAATGAGCGTAAATAACCCAAATACCCCTTGAGTTCGTTACCGTTACCGGTATCAGTTATAAACCTTATCATTTCCCAAGCTTTTTTCCTCTCGTCCTCGTTAGGGCTTTTTAGTTTGTCCAACCAGACCTTCTTGTCTCTTAAAACCTCCCTTATGTTAATGCTCTGCTTCACTTTAACCACCTGAAGCTGCCAAGAATACCTTAATCTCGTCTCCGTCGTTCAGTCTTTCGTCTTCTATCAAAGGAACATCATCCTTAACGACCACACTTCCTTGAACTCTGTACCCGATTTTCTTGAGCAAATCCCTAACGGTAGCTTTTTCAGGAAGCTCTACTTCAAGCCTTTTATTTTCCCTTACTAGGTTCACTATAATCTTCACAAGATATTTAATTATTCAACCGAGCTGAAAAATCTTATGTGGACGAGAAAGAAATAACAAAAGAGGCCTACGAATACATTGTACACAGAAGAAAGCCTTTGGAATACTTGAGACTACTAGGAAAGAAAAAGACAATCGTGGACGTAGGATGCGGTTCTGGACAAAACTGCCTTGCGACAAACGCAAATTTCAAAGTTTGTTTAGACTTTTCCGAAAGACAACTATCGGAAGCTAAGAAGAGAGGGTGTGAGAACCTCGTGTTAGCCGACATGGAATTCATGCCTTTTAGAGATGGGTCAGTAGACGGGCTACTTTACATAGCCTCTTTACACCACCTAAGAGAGCCGAACAAAGCCGTCAGCGAAGCGGTCAGGATACTTAAAGAGGGGGGTAACGTCTTAGTTACGGTTTGGTTAATACAGCCTAAGTTCCTCTTTAGAAGAAACGTCGTTATCAGGAGCTCGATAAATGGTAAAAGGGTCGAGAGGTTCTATAAGCTCTATTACCCGTGGGAGCTGAAAAAGCTCATGGAAAAATTCGGTTTCACTACATTATTTTCAAAAAATTACAGAGTTAATTCGATTTTTCCAAACAACTCTATTTACTTAGGGAAGAAATTTTCTCGATCCTAGCCCTCTTCAGATCCTCCATCAGACCTATCAGTTCGTCGACATTGTACCCCATTGGCTCTATCTTCTCTTTACCTTCCTTTACTATTCTCACCGCTAACGGAAAGAGTTCCTCAATACGCTTTATCGCATACTCTCTATTTTCTATGAGCGAAAACCCGAAGTTTACGTGTCTTGCCTCATCTTCTATGATAGCCCTTATACCCTCGTTAAATTTATTAAGACCGTATTTCTTGGAGGTCTCGTTAAGGATTTTCAGACCTACAGTAGCTAAAACTCCTTCAGTGATCATGTGGAACCTAGTCGCCACGTTGTCCTTCCAATTAGAAGTCTTAAAATCTTGAATTAAACCGTCAAATAACTCTATATATGATGGAGGAAGCTTAACATCCTTAAGTGGCTCTTCCTTGAAGTACTCCTTGAAAAAGTCGAAGTGTTCCAACTCCTCTATCACCTGCTGTAGTGAGTAAAGTTTTATCATCTTGGCGGCATTAAATGATAGTTTCTTTAACTCGCTCCATCTACTCATCATCCCTTCTGGGTAGAAATGAGCCGAAAGATACCTTATCCCTTCTCTAACCTCGACTGGTGTACTCCTCCAGTTAGAGTCCATACTAAAAATGAATAAGATAAATTTAATTAATCTTTTATTAAAAATATTTAACAAAAGTTTATACTCTAGCTAGAAAACATTTAAAACGCCACTTAATGATTATGTTAAAGTGAGTGAGTTTCACGTACCGCTCATTGTGATACTGTCAGTGCATTTCGCAATAGTTCTCTTCATTTCACTGATATTTTTGGAATTCCTATCGAAAATATTTACTCACAGCTTTCAAATAATTAGGGGTTTTTTCTCTGCTCTGCTCAGTATAATGATATGTTCGCTTTTCGTAACCTTACTCGGTGATATAGGACTCATCCTATCGGCTTTACCGCTGATTATTGTTTATAGGGCTATTTACGCGGTTAAATGGGAGGTCTCATTTGTTTTCTCCGCTTTCTATATATCTTTTTATTTTCTCTATTTTAAGTACGCGATAGAGCTTACTCCTGAGATTCTCATTTGATACAACCATGACGTAAACAAAACCTATTATAAAACCGGCTATAGTCGCGTACTCCCCGTAAATAAAATAGTCCTTGTAAGCGAATGAGCCTACAATGATATACTTTCCAGGTTTTAGCTCGTAAGTCTGTGTAAGGTTAGCAATCGCTCCGTTAATGGTAAAGTTAAGTTGTAGATCTCGGTTAAGTGTTATGTTGAAGCTGACGTCAGAGGTTATCTGAATCACTAGGTTTCCGTCGGTAAAGTTATCTTTTTGAATAAATAGGGGCGTTTCTGATTTAGGAGGAATAAGGAGTAAGTTGAGCTTTTTATTAGAGGAGTTAACGTAGAAGATACTCACGTTGTAGACCTGATGAGGTTGTGGGTTATAACAAGTGAGATCTATAGCATATACTGTAGTATTAAGGGGTATAACTGTCGTGTTATGATAGTACTTAACTTCATTGTTAGTTACAACCTCTATGTAGAAGTATTCTAAATTCGTTATATTAATAACAACTAGCAGATTCCCCACCAGGTATTGAGGAGGATTTAAAGTTAGAGCCACTTCACTCTCCTTACCTCCTTGTTCTGATACCCATTCAAAAGACCCGTTATATCTGACTACATGGGAATTTAATAACGGACTCACGTTGAGATTATTATGTTGTTTAGGGAGAATTGCTACTAACGAATAACCTACAAAGTTAGTGTTGTTCATGACAGTGTCATTTTCTACTATATAATATGCATAAGCTGTGATATTTGTGACGGGAAGAGGAGACAGCAACTCATAAGATGAATTCCAGTAGACTAGACCGAAGGGTAAACCTTCTAACTGCTTTACAACGGAAGTAACCGAAGAAGGAATATTTAAAAAAGGTTGAGTTGCATTTGCATACGCAGATATTAAGAAAATTGAAATAAAGAATACTGGTATTAAACTCTTGAGTTCTGTGGAAAGGAAAGCTGCAAATAAGGTTAAAATCGCGAAGGGATAGATCAGATAGAAGTAAGGTAAACCCAACAAGATATATGCTAAACTAATTAGCATGCTAATACCGGATACTTTGTTTCTCGTAACGAACGCTACACCCAATCCCACGATGAAAAGTGCATAATATATTGCTATGGGTGTGAAAATCGTGTAAAACGACAACGATGAAGACGGGTAACCAAGTAAGAAATATGGAATAATCCAGAACAGAGACGCTGTAAAGGCTATCGCCACATATTCCTTTCGAACTTTTTCGTTAGTTATACTCGCAAAAGTGAAGTTAAAGGGGTAAGCTACACTTGAAGAGATCAATGAAGTAGTGAAGAAGATTACATAATTACGTAAACTCACTGTCCTTGCCAAATAAAGTGCAAAAGGTAAGAGCGAGTATGTTACGGACAAAGGTATAGAAGTAATAGGAGTTAACATTGCGTATAGAACGGAAGAAATCAGTAGTACCCTTCTGGGCTTGTGAAAGCTGGAAAAAAACAGATACGAAGAAAGGGACGACACGTAATAAACTAGAGAAATGAACAAGTGAGAGCCTACATAATCGTTCGTTTTATACACAAGAAAGTGAGCTATATAATATACCGGGAACATCTCGATTAAAGGAAAATACTGTAGACCCGGAAGCCACGCGTTTATGATCCCATAATTGAAGAAGAAGGACTTAGAAGACCACCAGTAGTACGCTTCAGGTAAGGGTAGTAACCAGGAGACGAGAGGCATTACTAGTAGGGACAAGGGAACCACTAACTTACTCGGAATCTTTGACCTAGCTCCTTCTACTATTATTCCTATAGTACCAAACAATAAGTCAAAGTAAGCTATGTCCCCCAGAGTTACGGTCAGAGCAGACTCATAAGCCGCTATCATTATCATGATAAGCCCTGAGGCGATTATAGCTCTCATGTCCAGCTTGCTAAGCCTAAAGACTATAACCAGTGTAACGAAGGAGAGAAAAAGTACTAAGTCGGAGAAGTTGAGGACGAACAAGTTAAAGGCTAGGACTAGGAGGACTTGAGCGAAATCCCTATAATAATACGAAGATATGGTTGATAACCCTAATATTACCAAGGTAAACTCAGGATAAGAATAAATTGAGATGAAAGGAAATGCTAAACCTATTGTTAGAAGGTTAATCTTTGGCTCTCCGAAAAGTGTATTTATCGAGATTCCGGCTAGAAAAATAGCAAGGAAGTAATATACACTCAATTCTTGGCGAAAAGACACTACAATTATGGCAATTGAAAACTGTACTAGAAGTCCGAGTACGACCTTGTTATTTACTTCCACATGCTTTATTAACTAAGAAGGATTAAAAGATTAAGCGAAAGTGCTATAATTTAGGTTTCCAATTAAATGTGATGAATGACAAAGAATTAGAAGCTTTAATAAAAGAGCTAGGTCTTTCCATAACTATTCCACCACAAGCTAAAGAAGCTTATCATATAGTAACGGCACCACCCCAAGGGTTTCCCTCAATAGACATTATCAGACCGAATGACTCATCGAAGTTCTATCTCATCTCAATGGGAATACTAATTCACCCTAACCACAAAGCTGCTATCAATGAAATGAAAAAGGAAGATAAGAAGAAGTTCTTTCAGGAACTAACGGAAGACCTCCTTAAGATGGGTGTAGACTTTGCCTTTTTACCTCCAGGGACTGAAACACCTGAGGTAATTCAAGTCTTAAGACTAGTCTTCATAGACTCACTAACCCCTAACGAGTTCTTAAACGCATATTATACAGTTAGAAACGCTGGGATGTTAGTTATAGCTAAAATAAATTACAAATTCGGTAATGTCCTAGGAGAAAGCAAGGGATCTCTTAGGTATGTCTAAAAGAAAAACAAAGATAATTTCGACTTTAGGTCCTGCTAGCGAAAAAGTCATCGACGAGTTGCTGAAATACGTAGACATTATAAGGCTGAACTTTGCACATGGGGACAAAGATCAGCATAAAAGATATTTTGAACTGGTCAATAATAGAGCTCCTATTCTAGTAGACTTACCGGGACCCAAGCTAAGAATAGGTGTATTAGAGAAAGAACCTATCACATTAAAAAACGGTGATCTATTAACCTTCGGAGATGAAGGGATTCCAGTTGAAGATCCTATTTTCTTCAAACTGATAAAAGTAGGGACTGAAGTACTCATAGCCGATGGCGTAATAAGAGTAGAAATAACTGAAGTCAATGAAAACTCAGCTAAGGGCGTAGTAAAAGAAGGAGGGTTGCTAACTTCGAGAAAAGGGATTAATATCCCTGACGCCGATATTCCTTTAGGGATCACTCCAAAGGATCTTGAGCTTTTAAAAGAGGCATTAGATTTAGGTGCAACCTACATAGGCTTATCTTTTGTGGTAAGTGAGGACGATATCAGAAAAGTTAAGGAAATAGTAAAAGGAAAAGCTTGGGTCGTAGCTAAAATCGAGAAGAAAGCTGCCCTCAAGAACTTGAAAAATATCGTGAAGGAAGCTGACGCAATAATGGTCGCCAGAGGCGATTTAGGTGTAGAAGTAGGGCTACCTAATCTTCCTCAGACACAAAGGAAAATAGTTAACGTGTCAAGAAAGCACGGTAAGCCCGTCATTCTAGCCACACAAGTTCTCGAGTCAATGGTTAACTCTCCTTTACCTACAAGAGCGGAGACTATAGATGTTGCGAATTCCGTTTCACAAGGAGTTGATGCGATAATGCTAAGTGACGAGACTGCTATGGGTAAGTACCCTCTAGAAGCGGTTAAGACTTTAAACGATCTGATAATGTCCGTCGAAAGAACTTTCAAACCTAAAAAGACTCAGCTATACATGAATGTTGATGAGGCTGTAGCATATTCTGCAGTAATAGCTAGCATACTGTCTTCCGCCTCACTTATCATCACATATACTAGGACTGGATCCTCAGCCTTAAGAATATCACGATTAAGACCTGTTGTGCCGATTATAACCTTAACACCGTCTGAGGACTTAATTAAACTCCTGAAAATATGTTACGGTGTATGCCCCAAAAAAGTGGAGGAACTAAAAAGTTTGGACGACATTGTAAAGAGAGCTAGAGAAGAAGCGATTCAAATGGGTCATAAGGGATTTATAGTTATAGTCGGAGGAGTGTACGGAGATAAAGGAGAAACTACTAGATTTTTAAAAGTAGAAGAGTTAGATTAGTGATTTACCACCTAGAGGCCGAATTAAAAATTTTTATACATTATTTCAAAAAGAGAAAGTTATGACATTAGATGCTCTGTTTAAACCCAAGAGTATAGCTGTTATAGGAGCTTCGAGGCACAAAGAAAAGGTAGGAAACGTTGTTTTCAGAAACTTACTCGCAACATATCACGGCAAATTATATCCAGTAAACACAAAGGCTGAGGACGTTGAAGGAATAAAGGCTTTTAAAAGCGTAAAAGAGATCCCAGACCCGGTAGACCTAGTAATAATTACAGTCCCCCGAGAAGCAGTACCGACTGTAATGGAAGAGGCAGTCGAGAAACAAGTCAAGGCTGCTATAGTGATAACTGCTGGGTTTAAGGAGGTTGGAGAGGAAAAACTGGAGAACGAGATTATCAATATAGCCAGAAAAGGTAGTATTAGGGTATTAGGGCCTAATACCTTTGGAATTATTACTCCAGAGTTAAACGCTACTTTCGCTTACTCCGATGTCAAGAGGGGGAATATCGCACTAGTGGTTCAGAGCGGTGGGCTAGGGGTCTACATGTTAAACTGGGCTCAGAAAAACAGAATAGGCATAAGTTATATGGTGAGCTTAGGCAATCAGGCTGATGTAAAGGAGTATGAGGTGTTGGAGTACTTATCACATGATGCCGAAACTAAAGCAATATTCGTGTATTTAGAAGGAGTATCAGACGGAAGCGCTTTCTTAGAGACTCTGCCTGAAGTAACCAAGAGAAAACCAGTAGTATTCCTGAAAGGAGGAACAACATCTAACGGTGCAGCAGCTGCTAAAACCCATACCGGCTCTTTAGCTGGCTCATTTGAAGTTTTCAAAGCTGCCGTGAGGACTGGTGGAGGAATTTTAGTTGAAAACCTCCATGACCTATTAAACCTAGCTAAGATACTAATGTATTCCGAACCTATAAGAGATCAAATATTAGTGATCACTAATTCAGGAGGACATGGCGTTTTGACTTCTGACGAAATCGAAAAGAACGGGTTGAAGTTAGTTGAAATACCATCATGGATGCAGGAGGAATTAAGGAAAGTCTTACCTCCTACCTCAATGCCTAAAAATCCTTTAGATTTAACCGGAGATGCTAACAGAGACAGATACTTGTCTACGCTAAAAGTTGTCTCTAACTTAGACTGTACTAAACTAGTAATAGTCCAAGCCTTACCGATGGTAAGCTGCTCTGACGTAGCTAGGGTTATCACATCTTATAAGGGAAAGGGAATAATCGGAATAACGATGGGTCTCGATGAGGACTTTGCACTTAAAATACTCGAGAGCGCTGGAATGCCGGCGTATACTTTCCCAGAAGATGCCGTTAAGGCAATAAGGTATCTTGTTAAAAAACCCGAGCCTAGAAAGAAAATAAGAGTAGCACAACCCATCGAGGCTGCTGTTGAACTCACTAAAGGAAAGTCTACTTTACGTGATTACGAAGCGTTAAAATTAATGGAAATTTACGGTATCAGGACGCCTAAATGGGGTGTAGCAGAGGGCGAAGATGAAGCTCAGAGAATTGCAGACAACATAGGTTATCCGGTTGTGATGAAGATCTCTCCTGACCAGCCACTTCATAAAACGGAGTTGAAAGGAGTAATTGTAAACGTTGAAAAGGATCAGGTTAAAGAAGTATATAAACAGTTGAGCAAGCAGACAAAAAGAGTGTTAATTCAGGAGCAACTTTCAGGCTTAGAGATATTCGTGGGGGGACTGAAGGATCCAGTTTTCGGGCATGTTGTGTTGGTAGGAAGTGGTGGAATCTACGTTGACGTCCTGAAAAACGTTTCCTATGCATTATCCCCAGTGTACGAAGACGAGGCACAAGAATTGTTGCAAGAGAGTAAGATTCATGACATGTTGCATGCAAGAAAAAGAGGTTATGATGAAGGATCTCTAATTAGGACTATAATTACTGTCTCGAGAATGATAGTAGACCTCGACATTAAAGAAATGGACATAAACCCGCTATTCGTAAACGAAAGAGGAGCCTTTGCTACCGACGTTAGGATTGTGTTAAAGTAATGAAAAATTTTTAAAAAAGAATTAGCTTACAAAAATAAGGACGTATGATCCTTCTAAATTTTCTTTCACATCTTGGTATATTGTTTGAGTTCCGTTCAGATAATGCTGAAATATTGAAGTAGTGTTCACATAAACGAGTATTCCTCCTTGCAAGGTATATAACTGCCCTAGTGGTATGACATAAATACTATTAACAAACGTAGCGTTAGCTGTTTCTAATTGTAAAATTCCCAAATGCAAATCTCCCACGGGTATCTGATAAAACTTGTTTGCATCGCTAACATTTACAAGAAATATTGCAGAACCTAACTGAGGACTGTAATAGACATACTTGTAAATTTGAGAAGGTATTATAGCTTGTAAACACGCTATCTGAGCCCCGGTAGTGGCATTGCTTATTATAATTTTTATAGAAGAGTTATGAGCGACAAAATTTATTATATGTGTTACGTTGTTGTTGAAATAGCTCGTAGCACCGACATACGTGGTGTTTACAACGTTAATAACAGTATAAAGGGGATAGACTGCTAGATATAAAGGTTGTGCAGTGAAAGGAGCTTCCGCATTTGTAGGAATTACTAAAATTGCTATTGCTAGGAAAAATAAAGATAATATCAGCCTTCTCATTTATAAAAGATATAACGTATAAGATTTATTAATTTTATCCAAGTATTGTTTAATTTTTGTCAATTTTATTAGACTAATTAAGATAAAACTAAATGTAGGTATCTTAATCTCTAAGTTGACAGAAATTAGAAAAGCTTTTAATTTAGAGTAATTCTAATTTACTTGATGGACTTTAATAAGCAGTACAAAGAGGAATTATTTGACTCAGAAGTTTACTTAGAGCTCGGCAAAAAAGAATCTGATCCAGTAGCTAAAGCTTTTCTCTTCAGAATGGCAGAAATGGAGAAAAAACATGCCTCAATCTGGAAGGAGATCAGTGAAAAAAGAGGAATTAGGATTGGAAAACTAGGAATTAATGATAAGTTAATGATAAAATTTTACGGGATTATAAGAAAAGTTCTAGGACTGGAACTCACACTCAAACTATTGGAAAGTAACGAGGAAAACGATATAGAGAAATACAACGAATTGGCGAAAAGTGAAGAACTAGACGAGAATGAGAGAGAAAAAATGAGAGAAATAAGCATCGACGAAGCCGTTCACGAGGAAATGTTAACTACAATAAAAGCAAAGGATGTGAGCGATTTCGTTTACGGGATTAGTGATGGTCTGATTGAGGTATTGGCAGCTACATCAGGGATAGCAGGAGCAGTAAGTAACCCATTAGTTGTTGCATTATCTGGGCTCATTGTAGGAATTTCGGGGACACTCTCCATGAGCATAGGAGCTTATCTATCTACTAAATCCGAGAAAGAAATCAATGAGCATAAGAGGGAAAAAGTAAAGATACAGAAATTGGTAGATAGAGGAGAAGTCTCGAAAAAATTATCCCACATCTTGTCAGAACTCGGAATCAAGGATAAAATAGCACAAAATATCTCTCCACAACTGGTAGATGTGGCTGAAGATATAATTGCACCAAAGGTTGACGAAAGTCCTCTGAAAAGCTCAGCAGTAACCGGACTCTCTTATATCGTGGGAGCAATAATACCGATAATACCCTATTTTCTAAGGCTCGGTGGGATGTTAGGACTGATAACCTCTTATGTTATAGCCGGGATATCGATTTTCTTGGTAGGATTTATGATAGGGCTACTCAGCGACGTAAATCCCAAGAAAAAAGGCTTAGAAATGATGGGGTTAGGTATAAGTGCTGCAATTGCAACGCATTTAATAGGGCTACTAGCTTCGCTGGTAATTTGAGATATCAAGAAGGAATGAACTTATTACTTCGTAGGTTTTTTCTAACTCCTGAAATGTTACATATTCATCATAAGAGTGGGCTAGGTTAAGTTCACCAGGGCCATAAATTATGGTGGGAACCCCTTTATATCTGAAAAACCTCCCGTCAGTAGCCCCAGTCATGATGTACTTAGTAGGCTTGACGTTTAACCTCCTCATAATCACGTTTTCCAAAAGCTTGACATAAGTATTATCTGGTGAAGTATAATTTGGCTCAGAGATATTAAACGGTTCAACCTTAACTCCTTCCGCTAGTTCCTCTACCAGAGCTATGGCATCATTTACGGTAATACCCGGAGGAATCCTCATGTCCACTTCAGCCTCAGCGTAATCAGGAACAACGTTCACCTTAACACCACCCCTAATGACACCAGGATTGAATGATATGGAGAGGTAATCTTTCTCAGTATTCATATCAGCCTTAGCTCTTAACAGTTCCACAACTTCTTTAGAAGTGCTTATATTGTAATCGGATATCTTCTGTAGAGACGTTAATGAGCGAATAAGCTTCATAATAGCATTTTCACCGAGTGAGGGTAAACTTCCGTGAGCAGATTTGCCTACACTGACTAATTTAACTTGAAGAAGTCCTTTTTCACCGAGGCAAATCGAATTTGAACCCGAGGGTTCACTGATTAGTACTAAGTCCGGTTTAAACACCTCAGCCAATTTCATAGACCCGTGAAACCCACCTGTCTCTTCGTCGGGAACGGCAGTGAAAATCAAATCGTATTCCAGTTTATCGGCCAAGTCAGAGAAAACCTTCATAAGTACGGCTAAACCACCTTTCATGTCAGTTGCCCCTCTACCATAGACAAAGTTTTCTAATATTAAGCCTGAAAAAGGATTATTCTTCCACCTTTTTTCATCTCCCGCCGGCACTACGTCGTAATGTCCGTTCAACATGACATGATTTTTATCCCTCGGTTTGCTTTGAGAAATTACTACTGGCCACCCTCTATCGAATTCTATAATTGAAGCGGAAAACCCTTTCTGACTAAGATAGTCCTTGATAAACTCGGCTCCTTCTTTTAGGCTATTCCCTGGGGGATTAAGTGTTGGTATTTTAATTAATTTTGATGTTATGTCTACCACTTCTTCAACTTTATTGTTCATATTGAGATTTTGGTGTTTTATAATCATAAATAATTGTTCTAAATAGTATTCATAAAATCAACGTAATCCATAATTATTAATTAGATAAATGTTCACTACGTGTGAATAAACGTTAAATACAAGATATTAATTAAGGAATGAATGTACAGTAATTAATAATGTGAAATATTGTTCATTTAATTTTTAAATCAATTAAAGTCTGTATAAATGAAAAAGTGAAAAGGTAGGAATCTGATGTAATCTTATGAAACTTCAAAACATTGAAATTTCCTCAATATTATCACCAGAAGCAAGATACGTTACCATTACTTCAAAATTTCTGCCAAATTTAGCTGATGAAGTGCCTGTTTTCACGTCATATAATGGAGAGAAAGTAAAGTTAAGAGAACTAATAATACTCTCAGAAAGGACGGGGAAGAAGATCATCACCGGTTATAAATACGATTTAGAAGTTAAGGAAGGTGACGGAGGATTAACGTCGCTATATGACGTTGACCAAGTAATCCTCACTATGAAAGCAAAAAAATATAATGAGTTTATGACTACGACCTTAATTTTTATAGGTCTGAAAAAAGGGAGCCCCGAAAAAGCTCTAATCTTGCACGACGTCCCTGTTCTAGCCAAAAATAAGACTGACTTAATTGATCAAATAAAGGGTCATTTGAGAACTTTTCACGGAATCGAAATTGATCGCATCCCAGCTAAGTTTAAGGTAGAACACAAACATCTAGTTAAGGCAAAACTAATTGACGTTGACTATGCGTTTAGCATGTTCAACTTATAACGACTTTCTCTTCTTTTTTAGTACTCTTCTCTTTCTTAGTCTCGTAACTTTCCTTAGGTTTTATTTTATCTTCACCATTTCTGGTCTTCTCTCCCATAATTCTCTTTTGCAATTGAATTATAGCTCTAGCTAAGGCTTCTGGCCTTGTTGGACATCCCGGAGCGTAAATATCCACTGGAATTCCAATTTCTGAAGGTAATACCGTATTATAAGAGTTCCAGAATATTCCACCTTCTAACGAACATGCCCCCATAGCAATTACAAACTTAGGTTCGGGCATCTGATCATAAACAATCTTAGCAGCCCTAGCCATTTTTCTAGTCAACGTCCCCTCAATAACTAATAAGTTTGTCTGCCTTGCTGACGAGAAAGGTAAAACTCCAAATCTCTCTGAGTCAAATCTTCCCGCCGCAAATGCACCGAATTCGGTTCCACAACAACTAGTAGTCAAGTGTGGTGGCCACAAGGAGAAAGCTAATCCCCAATCTCTTAATTCTTTGATAGGCTTTCTGTTTATTAACCATTGAATAGCCTTCTTTGCAGCTTCCTGAACATTTCCAGTAAGTAATAATTGATCTGACATCAAAATCTATTTCTCACCATTTCTTAAAACCTTTAATTAATACCCCTATCATAAAAGTATATATAGTAATATTTTTGTTATATGAAAATTTCTTCGATATTTAAACATTGTAGGGCTTTTTAAGCCCGTCTTCATCAATCCGAGATCACCTCATCAATCACCGTTCAGGAAAGTCAGCATAGAGCGCCCCAGCCATCAATCGCTTCTCGTTGGTTCCTCATCACCACTTTTTTATTCACAATGGCAGTTTAAAATGTATGACTTTGATCCTTAAAATTGATCCCTTAAATCCTGAGATTGACAAAATTAGACTAGCAGCTGAAGTCATAAAGAAAGGAGGTACTGTAGCATTCCCTACAGAGACAGTCTACGGTTTAGGAGCGAACGCATTCGACGGCAATGCTTGCCTTAAGATCTTTCAAGCGAAGAATAGACCGGTAGATAATCCCCTAATAGTTCACATATCCGATATTGAACAACTATACGAAGTAGCCTCAGAAATCCCAGATAAAGTACTAGAGTTAGCACAAACTGTTTGGCCAGGGCCCTTAACATTTATACTGAAGAAGACCGAGAAAGTACCTAAAGAGGTAACAGCTAACTTAGATACTGTAGCAGTTAGAATGCCGGCTCATCCTATAGCACTACAGTTGATTAGGGAGAGCGGAGTCCCTATTGCGGCTCCAAGTGCGAATTTAGCCACGAAACCAAGCCCTACAAAGGCTGAGGACGTCATAGCTGACATGAACGGGAGGGTTGACGTAATAATTGATGGTGGACATACTTTCTTCGGCGTCGAATCAACTATTATTAACGTCACGGTTAATCCACCAGTGCTTCTGAGACCAGGTCCCTTCACGGTTGAAGAACTGAGAAAGTTCTTCCCAGATTTAATAATCCCAGAATTTGCTGAGGGTAAGAGAGAAGCTGAAATAGCCTTAGCGCCCGGCATGAAGTACAAGCATTATGCACCTTCAACCAAGTTAATAGTTGTAGAGAACAGAGAGATCCTTGACCAAGTAATTAAACTGGTTAGCCAGAAATACAAGGTAGGGTTACTTCTGAGCAAGGAGTTAGCTGAAAAATATAAGGGTTATTCCACTCTCGTACTAGGTAGTGATGAAAACTTGTACGAGGTAGCTAGGAATTTGTTTGACTCTTTTAGGGAATTAGATAAGCTGAACGTAGACATAGGAATAATGGTTGGTTTTCCCGAAAAAGGAATAGGTTTCGCGATTATGAACAGAGCTAGGAAAGCCTCAGCTTTTTCAATTGTGAAAAAAATAGAGGATGTGTACAAATATGTTAGTCTTTAAGTTCCCTAGCGTAACTTCAACACAAGACCTAAGTGAAGCAATTTATACCATGATCAATGCAGACAAATTCGTAGTAGTCGCTGAGGAACAGACTAAGGCAAGAGGTAGGTATAAAAGGGAATGGTATTCTCCAAAGGGGGGACTGTGGTTCACTTATGTAATAAAGGGTTTTAATCCAGAGAGGATACCGTTTACAACTCTCACAGTGTCTTTGGCTATCAGAGAGGTTGTAGGTAAGTACGTAGATGCCTATATAAGGTGGCCTAATGACATAGTAACCCGTAACGGTAAGGTAGGAGGAATATTAGTTGAAGGAATAGTTGAAGGAAGTAAAGCTACAGTCTTCATAGGAGCGGGGATAGATACTAACGTGGATTCCTTTCCTCAAGGAGTTAAGGCCACGTCTATAAAACTAGAAACTGGTAAGTTGACGGATAACGATGAACTACTTAAGGACGTGATAGGTAGAATCGACTACTATCTGTTCCTTGAAGACGATAAGGTCATCGAAGGGATTAATAAGTACTTGTCAATTAAGAATAGGACTGTTAAACTACTGGGGAAAGATTGGGAAAGGCAATGTAAGGCTCTATTCGTTGACTTTATGGGAAGACTGGTAACTGAATGCGGTATCTTCGAAGTAGAGGAAGTATTAAGAGTAGAAGAATTATGACAAGTAAAAAGACCTTATGGTATAAGAAATTAAATCGCTCTTTCCATTACTTTACTACAAGTACCGGTACTTTAGCATCTTCAACTATTTTTGTTGAAACACTACCCAATATTATCCTCTTGAAAGTCGACAATCCTCTACTACCCGTAACTATTAGATCACTTCCGTTCTTAGCTGCATATTCAAGGATCGCTGTTGCTGGATCTCCTTCTAATACTACAGCATCGACCTCTTTTACACCACGTTGCTGAGCTTTGGACTTAGCGTTCTCCACATCAGTTTTAGCCTTGTTATACACTTGTTGAATTACTTCTCCAGGGATCGGGGCTACTCCCATTCCCAACAATGCAGCTGTGTCTACGACCTCAACCACGTCTAATTTTGCATTATATTTACTTGCCAGATCAATAGCTACATCTAATGCTCTAATCGCGTGGTCTGAACCATCATACGCTATGAGAATCTTTTTAAACATATTTGATCACTTTCTATCTCTTAGAATTCATTTAAAAAACTCACGCTATATTAATGCCAGATATTTTTAGTGAACGTGTATAGACATTCCCTTTTAAATCCTTCACTCCAATACCTCCAATTATCCCTTTCAACATTTCTTTTAGTGTCCCAGTTATTACAACTTCCCTTACAGCAACACCATCATACCATGCTACTGAACCTACTACCGAAAACTCTCCAGTGTCGAAATTACTGGTATGAACACCTTGTACTTGATCCACGACTATTACGTCATCCTCGACATTAGCGGCAACATCAATATCAAGGACAGAAGATGAGATTACCGGTGGTGAGGAATAGGATCTTGAGGAGGAATGAGTGTTTTCTTTACCCGCTTTCTTTGACCAATAAGTATTGGACAGAAATGTGGTGACTTTTCCTTTGTCTATAATGCAAACCTTTTTAGAAGGTAAACCTTCACCGTCAAATGACCTGCTATAAGGAGCCCATTCAATTAGTGGGTTATCGTAAATATTAATTTTATCGTTAAGTAACTCGCCCTCTTTCAACGTGCTTTTACCCCTATAGACATTTTCGAGAGATACGGCATAAGACAAAAGAGGAGACAAAAGCGATGCGACAGCCTTGGGTGTGAATATAGCCTCCTTAAATTTCCTGTCGAGAACCACTCTTCTCTTGTATATCTCGTTCTTTTTAGTTACTTCATCTTTTATTTTCTCTATGTCTAATTTTGACAAGTCCCTTACCGTGACTCCCTCATAAAACTCCGGCGTTATGAAAGCGTCTCTCTTAAAGTTAAAAACGAGAGACACACTACCGAGGCTCCTCTCCTCAGTAACGTCTACTCCCTCAGTATTAACCACTTTTATCTGCGACACGGTGAAGTCATAATATTCCCCGATAACGTTTGCAAAGTTCCTTACTTCTCCTAAAGCCTCCGCGTACTCTTTAGCTTTTTCCCTAGCTTCATCAAGCTCGAAGTACTTCAGTCTGATCTTTTCCACTTTCTCAGGAGATGGTATAACGTTAAACTTGTCCTCTTTAGATGCTTTTGCACTTTCTATAGCTAGGTCTAACACCTTATCATCAAGAGCAGTAGAGTATGCAAAGCCCGTTTTGCCATCCTTGAAGACTCTTACGCCGTAACCGTAATCAGTGAGATTGAAAGAATAGAACTGTTCCCCTCTTTTAATTTGCAAGTTTTTCGCTTTTACTGAGAAAACTTCAGCCTGATACCCCAAGCTTTTTGCCCTTTGAACTATAGAGTACTCGTCAACCAACCAGACCACCCACCTTCATGCTCTTAACCTTTACGTAAGCACCTCCTGTTCCTACGGGCACTGATTGACCTTCCTTGCCACAGAAACCTGAGGAAAAATCTAATTGCTTCGAGACTGCTGTTATGTCCCTAAGGGTTTCCAAGGTGTAACCGGAAATCCCAGCCATCTTTATGGGCTTTGTTACCTCACCATTTTGTATTATATAGCCTTCCTGAATTCCGAACTGGAAAGTGCCGTCCGGGCTTGTTTGACCACCTCGAGGAGAAACGAGTAAGATTCCGTATTTTGTCTCCCTTACCATTTCTTCGTATGAGTGGTCCCCAGCTGATATAAACGTATTCCTCATCCTAACTATAACGGGATTTCTAAAGTCCTCAGCCCTAGCATTACCCGTGGGTTTCTGACCCAGATAGGCTGAATAAAATCTGTCTGTTAAATATTCGTTTACCACTCCGTTTTTCACTATATATACGTCCCTTCCTTCAACGCCCTCATCGTCATAAGGTACAACACCAATTGCCGAATTGTAATATTGCAGGGGGGAATCAACAATATTCACAAAATCCGGGGCTATTAGTTTGCCCCTTAAAGGATGAAGGATACCGTTTATGGCTAAATCGGCTTCAGCTAAGTGACCTACCGCCTCGTGAGCGAATACCCCTACTACTTCTGGAGCTAAGATCACTTCGTAATTATCGGCTTTAACGCTCTCACCAATGAACTGATTCTGAATCCTTCTCTTTATTGTCTCCAATATGTGTTCTTCTCCCAATACTTCCAAAGGATAACCAATGTAAGTATATTTAGAGTAAGTAGACGAGACAATATTATCTCCCTCTCTACCGGTAACCACTATAGAGAGACCAGAAAGCGTATAATCTACCGTAATATCCCTATCGTCCGTACTTAAATACTCCCTGTGAACCTCTCCCTCGTAATACCTTATAGACACGCTCTTAATCCTGTTGTCAAGCCTTAGTATCTGTTCTCTTAATTTCTTTAAGTCATTCATCTTCTCTTCAATGCTTTTGTTAACTTGCAACTTGGGTTTGATTTCGACCTTATCGTGTTTAGGCTGTAAATATACTATGTTTACTGTTTCATCTCCTATTGCACTTTCTATCGCGTCCTTTACGTTCTCTTTTGTGATTTCCTCAGACGAGGAATAGTACCCCCAATTTCCTTTGTATAAAACTCTTAACGAATATCCATCGTCTACCCCATTTGTGGAAACTATTTCTCTATCCTCAGTTACAAGGAGGGATAATTCCTTAGTCCTTATCCTCCTTAAGTCGGCAAAGCTCGCCCCGAGTTGCTGAGCATAGTCCAGTAATGAATAGTTCATACTTTTAATCACGTAGAAAGAGTATAAATTAATGAATGTGGAAAAGATCAGCGTATCTATACCTAAAGAATTGTACGAAAGACTTGAGAAGTACATGCAAAGTAACGGGATCAGTGACAGAAGCAAAATACTACAAGCTGCTTTGAGGGATTTCTTGGATGAAAACGAGAAAGACCAGACCTATGTTATAGGGATAGTTAACCTAGTTTATGACTACGCAAGTACAGACAAGGTAACGACAATCCAGCATGAATATGAGGACAAGATAATCTCCGTATTACACCTCCATAAAGGAGAAAAATGCGTGGAAGCCATAGCTGTAAAGGGGATGAAATCAGAGTTAGTAGACTTAGTTAGCAAATTGACATCTGTGAAAGGTGTCAGTAAAGTAAAATTAATAGTCTCAGAGGTTCAAGATAATTTCCATGTCCAA
Organism: Stygiolobus sp. RP850M; assembly: GCF_037389295.1. Classification (NCBI taxonomy): domain Archaea; kingdom Thermoproteati; phylum Thermoproteota; class Thermoprotei; order Sulfolobales; family Sulfolobaceae; genus Stygiolobus; species Stygiolobus sp. RP850M. The sequence continues at coordinate 26,368 of NZ_JBBHKU010000072.1, forward strand.
GATAAGCATCAGCCATGAAGCAAGGAAGTTGGGAATCTTTATCGCTTATACTGAAGTGACAAGTATTATTGTAAGGGAGACCGATAACGGACTTGAGGAGGAGATGAAAAAGATCGAAGAGAAATATAAAGGTATAGATATTGATTCCCTGAAGGACGACCCAGTGGTTAGGGCTTATAGAGACTTTTATTGGAAAATCAAAATCGATCCTACAAAGACAAGACCTAGCGGGGAAGCACTGAGAAGGAGAATAGCTAGAAACGGAAAACTCCCAAGGATAAATAACGTGGTGGACATCGGAAATTTAGTGAGCGCGGACACTATGGTTCCTATAGGTATATACGACACAGCTCGTTTCAAATATCCATTAGTACTCAGACTGAGCGAAGGGAATGAAACATTTCTTGGCATCGGGAAGAAAGAGCCAGAAAAACTCGATAAGGACATACCTATTCTAGTCGACGATGAAGGAAAGGTAATGCACATTTACCCACATAGAGACTCCCAATTGACAAACGTCATCAACACTACTGAGAATGTCCTGATAGTAAGTGCTGGTGTTATGGGTGTTCCTGAGGAATTAGTAAGGAATGCAACGACAAGAGTTGCAGAATTATTAGTTAAATACGCTTGTGGTAAATGGAATGGAGAGGTGACAATATTATGAAAATGCTGATACTAGGATACGGGAACGTAGGAAAGACTTTTGTAAAACTACTCCTTCAAAAAAAGGAGAGTGTACCAGAGCTAAAAGACGTAGAAATCGGCGGTATTGTAAACAGAAGAGGGATCATGTTAGGTTATAGAGATGAGTTCGAGGTGAACTTAAAAGGTGACGTTTTTACAGCTTATGAGAAAGTTAAGCCGGACATTATTATTGATATGATGTCTGCAAATTACAAAGATGGAAATCCTTCCCTCACGTTATACAAGACCGCTTTAAAAGACGGGGTAAGTATTATTACGACGAATAAGGCTCCGCTAGCATTAGCCTATAGAGAAGTCATGAGCTTAGTGGGAAAAGGTAGACTAGGGTTTCAAGGGACTGTTATGAGTGGAACACCCTCAATTAACCTTTTAAGGATCCTACCTGGAGCTGAAGTCAAAAGAATTAGAGGGATCCTAAATGGAACAACCAATTTCATACTGACTAGGATGTATAAGGGGCAACCCTTTGAGGAAGCTCTAAAAGAGGCACAGAGGTTAGGGTATGCAGAAGAAGACCCTACTCTAGACATAAACGGGTTTGACGCAGCTGCTAAGCTGACGATCTTGGCTAATTTCGCAATGAAGAAAAACGTAAGCATAAGGGACATAAAGTTTGAAGGGATACAGAATGTAAAAGAGGCAATAAGAGGAAATAAAAAAGTTAAACTGATTGCATATGCTGACGATAGTAAAATAGAAGTATTTCCGACAGAGTTAACGCCGGAAGACCCCTTATACTATATCGACGGTGTAGAAAACGCATTGGAAATTACGACCGATATACAAACTACTGTAATTAGAGGACCGGGTGCGGGACCAATAAACGCGGCTTATGGCGCTTTCTCTGACCTAATTTTATTAAAGAGAGGATTTATCTAGTCTAAATAGTTTTTCTCAACTATTCATCTTAAACTAACTTTAGAATGATAGCTATGATTAGAATGATAGCTAGATAAGGAGATGAGAACTTAAATGATCTCCACGCCTCATCTTTATTAGGGTTCTTCATTAGCCTGAAGTTATAATAAAGAAGAATCATTGACAATACTGAGACTAATACGCCGTAAATTACACCTAAATACAACGTTAGAGAGAGGGCGAACGGAATCATTAAGATGTTTGAAACTGCTATAGCCTTTGCCGAAGTACTCTCATCTACTAAAACTGGTAACATAGGTATTTCGGCTTTAACATAATCATCCTTAAACCTTAGTGCCAATGACCAGAAGTGCCCTGGCGTCCACATGAACACTAAAAGTCCTAGCATTAACGATTCAAAATTGAACACACCTGATGAAGCTGCATAACCCGCCCAAGCCGCCGCACTCCCCGCTAGACCGCCTATAACTATATTCCACCAAGTTCTGGGTTTTAACCAAATGGAATATACTAAGACATATACTAAAAAACCAAGAGCAATAAAGAATGAGGTAAGTAAATTATCTAATAAACCAACTGCTATACCGATTATTGCAGACACTGCCCCAACGGTGTAAGCTTCACCTTTACTTACCTCTCCCTTAACAGTTGGTCTCCATGAGGTTCTCTTCATTAATTTATCTTTCTCTATTTCAAGACCACCATTTATTATCATACCTCCTCCTGCAGCTAAGCTTCCTCCTATCAGCACTGGAAGCAGATGAATCCACGAGAATATGTTCACGCTCTTTCCCAAGCCAAGTACGAAACCTGCTAGAGCTGCTATATCTAGTAAGCTTATAACTCTCGGTTTAGCAAGTTTAATGTAATCATTCAATTTCCTCGAAAAAGCAATTGACATCTTAAGATGTATTCAGTAACTAACATTAAAAAATTTATTACAGATAATAGCTAACATTTTAAATCTATAAAATTTTAAAATAACGAGATAAACGATACCTACATGAGGAAATAGAAAATGTAAATTCAAGACTAATAGCTCATTACTACTTTCAGGTCAGCATCTTTGTCTTTGTAAATCTTTATTTCCACACTTGTATCCCCGCACCTTTTCCTCAGTATAATATAACCCTCTCCCTCCCTAACCGTAACCCTAAGATTCCCGCAATTATTCAAAGCTTTTAGCTTGAACAAGTATGGGGGCTTAATTCGCTTTAAAGCCTTCGTGTAAACGTAGTCAAAGAGTTCAGTAGGGCTTTCGAAGCCAAGAGCCTTTAAAGGTACTTTGAATATTATTTCTATATAGTACTCATTAACATTAACCGATAGAGCCTCAAACTTTCGAGTATTCAAATATGCGATTAAGATAGGAGTAACACTAACTATGGCCAATGCCTCGATAAGAAAACTCCTAAAGTAATAATAAGTGAGTAGAAAACTGGAAAGTAAAGACAACCCAACGGTGAAGGGTATATATCTTAAAGTTTCAAAGAAGTCTTTAAGATATTCGGAAATAGAGAAGGAAGCTACACTACTACCTGCATATGGTATAACCCCTAAAAGAGCATAATAAATCGGTTTTTTGTCTTTTTCCATGAGTAATATTAAGAAAAAAGACCTTAAAAGCCTTATTCAAAAAACCTTTAATATGGGTTGAATAGAAAGTTCACTAAAAATCAGGCAAACTAATGGTGAATTACGGTTCTGAATTTTTGAACTCATGAAAAAAAAATTGAAAGAAAAACTTAAGAACCTTTAAAATTAGGTTTCCTCTTCTCGAAGAACGCATTTACTCCCTCTTTAGCATCTTCAGTGCTGAAGACCACACCCCATCCTAAACTCTCCATATTTACCCCTGCAAGAATAGGTATATCTAGACCTTGATTGACTAATAGTTTTACTAACTTTAGAGCTACGGGAGGTTTCTCAGCAAGTTTTATGGCGAAGTTTCTTGTTTCCTTCTCGAGCTCTGTAAGAGGCACGACTTTATTAACTAATCCTAACCTTTCCGCCTCTCTTGCTGGTATCCTATCACCAGTCATCATCATCTCCATAGCTTTTCCTTTCCCTATCAGCCTAATTAACCTCTGAGTACCACCGAAACCCGGATATATTCCTAACGTGATCTCTGGTAATCCTACTTGAGCTTCCTCAGCAGCTATCCTTATATCACAAGCCATTGCTAGCTCTAGACCTCCACCTAGTGCATATCCGTTTATCATTGCAATCGTAGGTTTTGGAAGATTTTCTATATAGTCCATAAGTTCTCTGCCTTTTTTAGCAAACTCCCATGCCGTTAGCCCGTTTAAAGTCTTGAACTGAGAAATGTCTGCACCTGCACAAAAAGCCTTTCCTAGACCAGTTATAACTATTACCCTAATCTGATCATCTGCAACTAACTCGTCTACTGCTTGCCTTAAATCTTTCATGAGTTGTTCGTTTATAGCGTTTAACTTATCTGGTCTGTTAAGATATATCCAACCCAGTGGAGGCTCCTTTTTTAATTGAACCGTCTCCATCATAATCTAAATAGAGATGAACATAAAAAATGTTAGATAAACACTGGCTCAAACCTGTCCTCAAAAGCATGCTTAGATAGTTTCCCTTTGATGGGTAGTTTATATCCACAATATTGGCACCTCATATCCTCAGTCAAATGCCACTCTAATATTCTGAAACCATCACGCCTGATAACCATCTTACCACAGTTTGGACAATAGGTGTTTTCGTATGGATGGCCAGGTACGTTACCTATATACACAAAACGGAAACCCAAGTCCTTAGCTAAACGATAATGTTTTTCCAGTGTCTCTACTGGAGTCCAGGGTAAGTAGTCTAACTTGTAATCGGGATGAAACCTTAGGAAGTGTATCGGGATATCAGGACCAGCTATGTCCATTATTTTCAAAAGGAGGTTTTTTGCGGCATTTAGATCGTCTCCGATTTTAGGAATAACTAGATCGGTGATCTCCACATGAATACCGTAAGCTAATAGACTCCTGATAGTCTCAATAATAGGTTCTGGACCCGAAGCACCGGTGTATCTTTTCATAAACTTTTCTTCACCGTTCCCCTTAAAGTCTATTGTAACAGCATCTAGAAAATCTCTTACATAATCGACCAATTCGTCACTCCAGTATCCGTTACTTACCATAGTGTTGAAAAGACCGAATTTTCTTGCTATGACTCCAGTATCGTGTGCGAATTCTGCAAATATTGCAGGTTCATTATATGTATACGTCATCCCCTCTGCTTCATAAGCCCTCGCCATATCCACCAGCTCTTCTGGTGATAACTCAACGCCCTCTGCTCTCCTCCTTTGGCTTATATCGAAGTTCTGGCAATACATACACATCCAGTTACAGCCAAATGTCGAAAACGAGAATACTCTAGACCCAGGGTAAAAGTGAACTAGAGGCTTTTTCTCTATGGGGTCAACATGGGCTGCTGCTACTTTACCGTAAACATCCAAATAGAGTTTACCATTCCTAACACTTCTCACCCCGCAAAAACCTACTTGACCTTCGCCGATAAGGCACTTCCTAGCACAAGCCAGACATCTTACTCTGTTACCTTCAGTCTTATATAGCACTGCTTCTTTGCTCATAAGTATTATATCGTGAACGAGACTTTTAAATACTTGCAATCTACCATCAAGAACGTGAAGAGGAGAATATACTATTATGATAAAGATGGGATTTCTCTTACAGCGGAGGACTTAAAGAGCCAACTGAGGTCATACGGTGTGGAGATAATAGACGTTAGGACTTGTAAATACGTTGAGGTAGATTTCGCTTATAGTGAAGAAAATGAGAAGACGATTAAAAGCGTTTTAGGTGAACCATTATTTACAGACTGTAGCACTTGCTCGTTTGAGGAACTCTTCTTCGATTTTAGATTTTGGGAGTCCCACGAAGTATTAGAAAAGAAGTGGAAGGAAGAAAAAGATACCCAAAAAAAGAAGTACATACAAGCTTTAATCCTAGTTTCAGCCTCGCTTATAAAGTACTGTAAAGGGCAAGTAAATGTTTCAGATCAACTTCTTTCTAAAGCGTTATCTCTTATATCCGAACTTCCTGAGGAGTTCTTTCCTCTCTTTTATCTCAGCATCGCCTTCGATCCCTAGTGGCGTATAACCGTCTACAACACCTATTACTCCTCTTCCTTGGTCTGTCTCAGCGACTAAAACTTGCAGGGGATTAGCTGTAGCCGCAAATATCCTAACTACTTCTTCAACATTTTTTATCCTATTTAATACGTTTATCGGGTATCCGTTCTTTATGTATATCACAAAGGTATGTCCTGCAGCTATCTTCATAGCAGTTTCTTGAGCTTTCTTAATTAAGTCCTCATCGTTTCCATCCCATCTTATTAACCTTTTGCCGCTAGCCTCACAGAAAGCTATACCAAATTTCAGAGTGGGACTGGATGAGGCTAGAGTCTCGTATAAATCCTCCACGGTCTTAATGAAATGAGATTGTCCTATGATTACGTTAGTACCTTCAGGGATTTCCACTTTCACAACATCAATTTTTACACTCATCATGATTTGTAAACACTAGAGAAAAATAAAATCTACCTATTATTCAGACGAGGACCACCACATCACTGTTCAGACGTACTCCGCGTTCATCACGACTTCAAATAAGCATAATCTAACACAACTTCAGTATTACCGTTAACTTGCACGTCTCTTTCTAGGTGGAAAATCGTGAATAATAAAGTATAATTCCCGGGCTTTACGTAAAAGACAGCAATTCCACTGCTGTTAGTCAAGGTCTGATTTAAGTACTTCCCGTTATAATATAGCCATATATTAGCTGAGCCTAAAGGCTTCGAACCTCCTCCTAGAGGACCGTAATTAACTAAAATTTTGACTACTAGCTTATAGTCCCCGTTAGGTAATGCATTTCCACCTAGATTATTAACGTAAATAACTGTTTTATAGGAACTATCAGTAATATAAACACCTACGGCAGTTATTATTATGACTATTAACGCCAACACGAGGTATATGTTATGATTCATCGCTAATGTTTGTTTAAAGCCTAATATATAAGTTCGTTCATCAATAATGTGTGTTTGATAAGCTGTTAGAAGCTTTCAAAGTATCTTTAAGAAATGATAGACAATTAATAAGACGTTATCTCATACTTGGAGCGTTTGACGGAATTCTGGTAGCTGTAAGCGTTTTAATAACCTCAGTCATTGCAGGAGAAAACATTGAAAAGATTACACCTATAGTTTTATCAGGAATTACGGGGGTCACTATTTCCTCTATGTGGAATACCATGGTAGTGGAGATAAAAGAAAAGAGAGAAGAACTGAGACAGCTAGAGCTTCAAATGATGAGAAAATTAAAGGGAACAATCTATGACTATTCTTTCAAATTGTCTATAATACTCACAACTCTCTCCCATTCCTTATCTCCGTTCCTAGGACTGATCAGCCTCTTGATTTATCAAGCTACAAGAAGCGTTACCCTAACGATCATCTTTTCCGCCATTACTTTATCGGGGTTGGGAATAGTTTATGAAGGAGACATAAAGGAAAAAATAGGCACTGCGATAATGATGTTTATTGCGGGAATTATAGCCTCTTTACTTTCACTCCTTATATCCACCAACCCGTGATACTCCAACAACCAAACTTACTATATAACTCAATGCAACTCTTCTTGTCTCCTTTTCTACATTTCTCGCACAACGGCATGTAATCATTCACCGTTTCATCGTCACATACAATATTACCGCAGATTTCTACACATTTTCTCCCTTCTATCTCAATATAACAATCACTCACTTTCATACACTTTTTTAAACTTTTTAAACAATATGAACATATGTCTAAAGTTATTCAAAGAGTCGATAAACAAGGAGAAATAGTAGAAAGGAGAGAACAAATTAAAGAAATAATTAAAGAGATTGAAGATGGAACTGAAGACCTCAAAATAGTAGCCTTTATGGAGCACACCACACCACCTGAAACCGTAAAGCCAAAAGTAATAAAGTTCCAACAAGTAATAAAACTACTTAAACTCTTAGCTGAAGATAACCCAATAGAGAAAGGAGTAGCTAAGATAATGCTCTATTCACCATCTACAGGCAGATCTAGAGGATTAACACCAACAATGATGCCAGGTTTCCAGTATATAAAGGCTGGGATGCAGACTAAACCTCATTCGCACAATATGTCTTCCATATACCTAGTCGTCAGAGGGAAGGGATATAGCGTGGTAGGAGGAAAGAAGCTAGAGTGGGAAGAAGGAGATGTGTTCGTAGTTCCAGCTAACATGGTGCACTATCACGTAAACACTTCTAAGGACGAAGATGCAATCTTATTCGACGTAACAGACTCAGGCTTGTTAGAGAACTTAGGCATTCTAGAATTTAAAGAGGAGGAATAAAACTAGAAATCTTTTTAACTTACTTTTTTATCTTTTTACACTTTTCCTCTCAGTAACTTAATTAGAGATATTAACTTTTCGTCTCTCCATTTAGAGAGTTCTTGGAAGGTTTTACCCTTAAGGAACTCATACTCCTTCATTTGCTGCACAGACCTAATAACTCCCGTATACGGGAACTTATCGTACTTTGCCAGTGTGTGCATCCATTCGTTAGCACCATATCCGAAACCTCTACTAAAGAAGTACTCTAATCCTCCTTCTCCTCCTCCTAAATGATAAGTTAAGAAAGGCCCCATGAATGCCCATCTTAAACCGATTGCAGCTGTCATGACTTTATCAATATCCTCTACTGTAGCAATACCCTCATCAACGAGGTAAACCGCTTCCCTAAATAGAGCGAACGCAAGCCTGTTGCCTAAAAAGCCTGGAACCTCTTTTTTCAGCACCACCACTACTCTTTCTAATTTGTTCTCCATAAAGTCTTTAGATGCATCTAAAACTTCTTTAGAGGTTTTCTCCCCCGGGACTATTTCTACCAATGGTAATAAGTGCGGAGGGTTCCAAGGGTGAATTATAACACCTCTTTCGGGGTGTTTCGGCATTGCTTTCTGAATTTCGGTCATTAATAAACCCGAAGTGCTGCTCCCGAGTATTACATCCTTATCTAGCCTTTCGTCTAATTCCCTAAATAGTTTTTTCTTAACGTCATAGTCCTCAATAACTGCCTCTAACACTAGATCTGTATCTTTTATCGCCTCGTCAAAGCTCGTAGTTGGATGGATAAATTTCATGTAATAATCTGGCTCTTTGTCGACTAGCTTGTTCTCGTATAATACGTTTAAGTAACCTTTGATCTTTACAAGACCCTTATCTAATGTCTCTTTCTTCTCTGTGTAGAAATAGTTTTCGTATCCCTTTAGTGCTAGAAGGGTGCTCCAACCTGCACCTATTACACCCGCACCAATCACAGAGACTTTACGTATTTGTCTCATAGCTTTTAAAAAAGTTTAGAGAGTATAAGTATTTTTTGTCCGAGAACTTTACAACCAAACGGTTGCTTTTATTTATGCTATGAGTAATTGACTAATGCAATGGACTTAGTAAACCAAATTAAGGATTACGTAGAAAAGATAACCCCCAAGCTACAAGAGAGGTTCGATAGTAGGGAAAAGCTTCTTCTACTTTCAAGAGAAGTAATAAGATATGCAGGAGAGACAATATCGTTATCTCATAAAATGAAAAAGGAGGAAGCGACTAAGAGATACGAAATGACACTACAAAAGTTAAAGGAGCTAAAGGAGGTAGTATGCAACTACCCTGAACTACTTTATGGGGATGTAGGAACTGCTTTCCAAGAAGTAGCTGAAGCTAGCGTAGTTTACTCCATTTATTTCGATCAGAGAGTACCTACGGGAGAGGAGCTCGGTATTCCAGATATATACTACATCCTCGGAATAGCTGATGCTATAGGGGAGCTGAGGAGAAGAGTTTTAGAATTGCTAAGGAAAAGAGAGGTTGAAAAAGCTGAACAAACTTATACTATAATGGAGGAGCTATACGAAATACTTTGGGAGCTTGAATATCCTAAAGCTCTTGTTCCTAATCTAAGGCAGAAAATAGACTCCCTTAGAAGACTTTTAGAGGAGACTAATCATGATTTATTTCTAGCTCACTTAGAATAGGTTTCTTTTATGTAGTCCACTAATTTTTCAGCCACATTAATGTTAGTTGCTACCATAAACCCTTTGAATTCTGGTACGTCGTTTAACTCGTTTACTACGTATCCCTTTGTTGGGTGTTCTAGGATATCTATAGATACAAACTCTCCTCCTACTACTCCAACTGCCTTTAATACAGTTTCTTCCAATTTACTATCTACGTCGATTTTAGAAGGATAACCACCTAAGGCTATATTTGCCCTCCATTCATTGGGAGGTACGTTTCTCGCATAACAACCTAATAAGGTTTTGCCCATTACTATACATCTTATATCTCTCCCTTTGTATTGTATATACTCTTGAACAATGTGAACCTTTAATGCTGAATTACCCATAAGTTCTCTATGCTCTACAATAGTCTTTCCCTCGAAGTTATCTCTCACGAGAGAAACAAGTCTTCCCCAGCTACCTATTGGAGGTTTGTCTATTAGAGGGAAACCTTTTTGCTCATAAGCTTTCAGAGCAGCATCTGGAGACATTGCAATTATGGAGTCTGGTATAGGTATTCCATGTTTATATAACCTTGAGTATGTTAATATCTTGTCTCCACAGATATTGATGGCATCAACGGAATTTATTGTATGCACACCAGCTGCTTCGAATACCGCAGATGAATATAACGCTCTGTACATACTAACAGGCCTTATTATTGCAACATCATATCTTCCAAGTCCCTTATTGAATGGTATAGGTTCTTGGCCTATGTTTATTATATCGTAGGGAACTTGTTTCACATCTAGTGCTTTAGCTATTAACTTCTCTTCTTGTCTTATTATATCCACTATCAACGCCGCTCTCATATTCCAGCACCATACTCCTTTACTTCATTAAATGTTAACTTATCTTGTATAGAAAAAGACTTAGTTACCTCATTCCCTAATCTACCGTTTAAAATTAAAGGTATATTATAATCGACGGCAATACGCCTCACCTCATAATCTAACTTCTTAAGATATCCATCAGTTACCACAATATCAACTTTTCTATCCTTAATGAGGGAAATTGCTTCCTTAACATCGACACTTTCGATACCTTCTATCTCAGCTCCTTGTATCGTATAAGTAGTTAAACCAAACTCGCTTAGATTCTTGGCTGAAAGTGCTAAATACTCCTTGTTAGTCCTTCCATAAACCAGTGCAACTGAACCTCTTGAAGGAATTCTGTTAGGAGCTACGGCTAACCAACTCTTAAGCAATGCATCGTAAAAGTCTACGCCTAAAGCCGCTGCCTCTCCAGTACTCTTCATTTCTGGCCCTAAATATGGATATGCACCTTTCAATTGTGCCCATGAGAACTGAGCAGACTTTACTCCCCATACTTTAGGCTTTAGTTCCTTAAACCCATCGAAATCAAACCCCTTCAGAATACCCTCTAGGGCTAACGATATTATATTATTTCCTACTACCTTACTACTGAAGGGCATCGATCTACTAGCTCTTAGGTTAAGTTCAATAATATAGGGCTCTCCGTCTTTTACTACAAATTGCACATTAAACGGACCCTTAATCTCCAACTCCCTCATAATGGCATAAACATTGTTCTTCATTTTTTCAACTGTAATTTCACTTAACTTTCTATACGGTATAGACATAGTTGCATCTCCGCTGTGGACTCCTGCCTCTTCTACATGTTCCATTACTATTCCGTAAACGGCCTTGCCATCAGATGCGCCATCTATCTCTGCTTCTATAGCGTTTTCTATGTACTTTGATACAACTACTGGATGTTCTGAGGATAGCTCTGTAGCCTTCCTTAAATAAACCATTAACTCGTTATCATCATAAACTATCTTCATTGCCGAACCACTGAGTACGTAGCTAGGTCTCACTAAGACTGGGTAGCCAACACGAGATACGAATTGCTTTACTTCCTCGAGTGATTTTGCAGAAACCCATTCAGGTTGTTTAATGCCGAGCTTATCTAAGAGTTTAGAGAACTTTTCCCTATCTTCCGCATTATCAACACTTTTTCCGGAAGTTCCCAATAATCTAATTCCTTCATCTTCTAGCTTTTTAGAGATACTGTTACCTATCTGTCCACCCGTAAAAGTGGCTACATATGTAAACCTTTCTTTCTTTACAATATCTAATACCCTCTCCACGTTAATCTCGTCAAAGTACAATTTCCTAGTTATATCCCAGTCAGTGGATACGGTTTCAGGATTATAATTAAGAATTGAGACCTCATCAAAGTAATCCTTTGCCGCGTCAAGAAGCGAAACTACACTCCAGTCAAATTCCACTGATACACCTATTCTAAAGCCACCTGCACCTATGATCAGGAGCTTTGAACCAGTCTCGGAAAACTCTATATCATCTTCTGTCCCGTTATAAGTTAAGTAGAGATAGTTAGTAACTGCAGGCCATTCACCTGCCAAAGTATCTATTTGTTTGACTTTCGGTTCAATTCCTAGTTTCTGTCTTGCAGCTCTGATTTCCCTTTCGCTTATGTTCAAAGCCTTTGCTAACTGGTAATCGCTAAATCCGAGCTTCTTAGCCTTCAGTAAAGTCTTTTTGTCGAGCTGTTTAGTCTTCTTCAACTCCTCATAGAACTCCACTACATTCTTAATCTTATTGAGGAAGAATTTCCCTATTCCAGTAGCGTCGTATACCTCATCTATAGTAGCTCCCTCTTTGAAAGCCTTTGCTGCATATAAGAACCAGTATGGTCTTCTGTTCTTTAAGTTCTCTAGAGCTTCAGTCTTCTTCATCTTGGACTCATAAATTTTACCGCCCACTAGACCCGGTTCACCTATATCTAGCATTCTTATGGCTTTCTGTAAAGTTTCCTCAAACGACCTCCCTATGCTCATTACTTCTCCTACACTTTTCATCTCTGACGCCAGAAATTGTTCCACGTTCTCGAACTTATCCAAATCCCATCTGGGTATCTTTATTACTAGGTAATCCAAACTGGGCTCAAAACATGCACAAGTAGACCCGGATACTTTGTTAAGAACCTCGTATAGGTCGTATCCCAATGCTAATTTAGCTGAGACATAAGCTAACGGGTATCCGGTAGCTTTGCTTGCTAAGGCACTTGACCTTGACATTCTTGGATTTGTTTCAATTACATAATAATTATAACCTTTAGGATCAAGGGCAAACTGTACGTTACACTCTCCTACTAGATCTATGGACTTAGCTACGTCTATTGCCATGCTTCTCATATCTTGGAACTCTTTGTTGTCTAACGTCTGACAAGGGGCAATTACCGTAGATTCTCCAGTGTGAACACCCATTGGATCGAGGTTCTCTATACAAGCTATTACGGCTGAGTTACCGTGTTTATCCCTCATGACCTCGTATTCTAGCTCTATCCAGTGGTGGAGGTATTTCTCGATTAAGACTTCGTGAATGTAACTTTGACTTAACGCTCTACCTATATCTCTCTTTAAATCCTCTTCATTCCATGCTACTGTTGAACCTCTACCTCCTAAATTGAAGCTAACTCTTACCATTACTGGATAACCTATTTGTCGAGCCTTTTCGAGTGCCTCTTCTTCACTTCTAGCTGAAAGACTTGGAGGAACCGGTATCCCTACTTCTATCATTGTTTCCCTGAACTTTTCTCTACTTAGAGCCCTCTCAATTCCTTCGATGGGAGTTCCAAGTACTTTAACACCGTATTTATGAAGAACTCCTTTCTTATAGAGGTCTACACCAACGTTGAGAGCAGTCTGTCCTCCAAAGCCTATCATTATAGCATCAGGTCTTTCCTTCTCAATTACTTTTTCTACAGCCCACCACGTCACCGGTAACAAGTAAAGCTTGTCTGCGAACTTATAGCTCGTTTGGACTGTTGCTACGTTGGAATTTATAAGGATTGTAGTTATTCCTTCCTCTTTCAATGCCTTTAACGCCTGACTGCCTGAGTAGTCAAACTCTGCCGCTTCCGCTATTTTAATAGGACCTGAACCTACTACCAGGACTTTCTTTAGGGACTCATACATTTTTAACCACCATTTTCTTGAATTTATCAAATACCCACGTTACATCCCAAGGTCCGGGTCTAGCCTCGGGGTGGAATTGGGTAGTGATTATGGGTAATTTCTCGTGAATCCAACCTTCAACTGTGCCGTCATCTGGGTTATAGAACCAGAGTTTTGTATTAGGAGGTAGATCCTCTTTTGACAAGATGCCATATCCGTGGTTGTGGGTTGTAATATAACATTTATTTGACGTAGTATCTATAACAGGTTTGTTCACTGCCCTATGACCGAACTTCATTTTCTTAACTTTTCCGCCTAGGGCTATAGTGGCTATTTGATGACCAAGACATATACCTAATATAGGAAGTTTGTATTCTGTTACTTCTCTGAAATTTTGGGCTAGGTCTTTAAGTAAATTCGGATTACCTGGCCCGTTCCCGAACACTATTCCCTTAGGGTCAAAGTCCATTATTTTATTAACGGAATAATTACAAGGAACTCTTACAATGGTAAAACCTCTCTGATATAGCTGGTACAATATACCGTGTTTTATACCACAATCAACTAACACTATAGTCTCTTCCGAATTCCCTTGGTGTATAATAGGGGCTTTAGGCGAAGTATATTGTGTAAAGTCTATTTCATCGTACTTTTTCTCAAGGTACTTTTTAACGTTGACATCATCAAAGTCGATCCCAGAAGCTAATATGCCCATCATCACACCAAACGACCTCACTTTCTTCACTATAGCTCTAGTATCAACATCTTGTAACCCTGGTACTCCTTCTTTTTTTAACCACGAATCCAAGGTCATTGCTGAGTTCCATTTGAAAGGTTCCGTATGCTCCGCAATTACCACACCTTCTACCTGAATTACTTCAGACTCATAATTAGTCAAAATACCATTTACGGTTCGTTTCTCTGGAATTCCGTAATTTCCTATTAACGGATGCGTAAAGACTAGGATTTGCCCTCTGTAGGAAGGATCTGTGAGACTGTCTGGATAACCATTCATAGCTGTAGTGAAAACTATTTCCCCAGCTCTGATTCCCTTAGCTCCGAATCCTTTCCCTTTAATTAGTGTTCCATCCTCTAGATATAGAAAACCTATTTCTTCATTGTAAAATGTCATCTTCTATCACCTTTAATTCCGAAATTTTATCTATAAATTGTAATCTATATTCTCTAAAATTATTCCATTTTTGCTCTATGTTCTCTTTTTTCAACTCTATCTCTGTTTTTATTAATTCTGGATTTGGAGAACCTATTACAGCCTTTTTTTCTATAGAACTTTTTAATGAAATTTCGGACTGAAAAGTGCCCGCTCTAATCTTGTTAGCAACCTCCATATAAGCTTTTCTGTAAGGTACTCCGGTAAGAGCTAAGTCCTCCGCTACATCTGTCGCCGTAATACTTTTATCGTCAAATTTCCCTGTAACTTCCATTTTCTCTAAGACGTCTTTAATGACGTAGATACTCGGAATCACGTGCTTTACGCATTCCCAATAGTGTCTGTTAAGTTCTTGTAAGTCCAAATTGTATCCTGAAGGTAAGGCTTTATATATTGTAACAAGTGAGGAAAGATGTCCGAAACACTCCCCAGCCTTAGTCCTCAGAATTTCCATGGTTACTGCGTTCCTCTTCTGGGGCATTAGGCTACTGGTGCTCACATGAGAATCTGGTAATTTTATTATTCCAACAAAGGAGGAGGAGAGCAATATTAAGTCCTCTGCGATTCTGCTAAATATCAACATTAACAAAGTCAAAGACGAGATTGCAGAGATTAAATCGAGCCTCGAGGCGGTAGCTGATATAGTGTTATAAACTAGACCTTCAAAACCTAGCATTTCAGCCTCTCTTTTTCTGTTGAGTTTCACATTAGTACCAACTATTGCACCACTTCCTAAGGGACTTCTGTTAACAAGTCTTAACGAGATAAAAAGTTGATCCCAAACAGAGTCCAACTCCTCATCTACGTAAAGCAAATAGTGGGCTAGAGAAGTGGGTTGAGCCGGTTGAAAGTGAGTGTAAACTGGGATAATTACCTCAGTAGTTTTCTCAGCTCTTTCTAAAATAGAGATACGAAGTGAGTATAACGCCTCAAAAACGTTTACCAAGTAGTCCCTCATTTTAAGCCTTAATGCCGTGGATACGTGATCGTTTCTACTTCTTCCTAAGCCAACCCAACCCCCTTCCTCACCTACTAATTTTATTATATAGTCTTCCATTGCTTCGTGAATATCTTCATAGTTTCCCGTGTACTCCCTAAAGGAGTTTATTGCTTGAAGGATTTTCTTTGCTGTGTCCTTTTTAATATATCCAGAAAGGTAAAGCTCAATTACATGAGCCTTCATCACCGTCTTTACTTCTTCTATTATCTCTCTGTCACTCTCGTTAGAGGAGGTATAAGAAACAACGAAGTCCTTATCCGTCCCCCACTTTCTATATAACACGTTAATCACTCCTTACTTCTCTCGTGAGAAGTGAATGCATTCCGAATATCTCAATGAAACCTCTTGCCATCTCATCCGTGGGGTACCACCCTTTATTATAACTTGCTACCTTCTCCGAGAACGGCGAATATTTAGGCTTCCTTCCGAGTATCCTCATTCCATTACCGTCAATCTCTACTTGGACTTCACCCGTAATCCACTTGTTTAAGTTATCTCCAGCTAACTCTAGGGTTTCCCTCAGAGGCTCGTACCAGAGACCTTGATATACCAAATCCGACCATTGAGAGTCGATTAGCTTCTTAAATCTCAGCTCTAGGGGGGAGTATGTTGACTTCTCTAAGTCTTTATGTGAGTATATTAACACTAATGCAGCTGGAGCTTCGTAAACTTCTCTAGACTTAAAGCCTACAACCCTATTCTCGAGGTGTTCAATCCTCCCGAAGCCTCTTGAACCTGCCAGTTCATTTAGTATCTGAACTAATTTTACGAAATCCATTTTCTCGTTATTAACTGATACCGGTATACCTTTATCGAACTCAATAACGAGTTTCAGCTTTTCGTTAGTTTTTCTTTTCGTCCATTCAAAAGCATCTTCAGGTACTTCTACGGATGGGTCTGAAATTATATCTCCTTCTATACTTCTCCCCCACAAGTTTTCATCGATACTGTATTTACTACTCTCTGATTTAACCGGAATTCCCTTCTCTTTAGCGTACTGTAATTCGGTCTCCCTTGTCATTTTCCATATCCTTGCAGGAGCAATAATCTTGGCTTCGGGATAAAGGGCTTTAACTGCTAAATCAAACCTAACCTGATCGTTGCCCTTTGAAGTGGAACCGTGGGCTACAGCTTCTGCTTCTTCTTTTTTAGCTATCTCAACAACCTTTTGGGCGATGAGCGGTCTGGCTAGTGCTGTCGCTAAGGGGTAAACGTCCTCATAAAGTCCGTTCATCTTAACGGCATAAGAAAGAAACTTATCGGCGAACTCCTTTTTCGCGTCAATTGTATAGTGCTTCTCTGCCCCAGCTATATATGCTCTTTTTTCTATATCTTCAAAATTATCTTTTTGCCCTACATCCACTGTGACTGTTATAACGGTGGCGTTGAAGGTTTCCTTTAGCCATTTTATGGCTACTGTTGTGTCAAGACCTCCTGAATATGCAAGGACTATTTTCATTTCCGTGTTTACAGAGAAAATTTAATATTTAAGATATGGTCATCATCAGAAAAACGAATTCTCTAGGTAGGGAATGTTGAAGGAGTCCTTTAGCCCTTCTTTTTGTGTACATAATAATCAAGTGCTTGCCTAAGAAAATCAGTTCTACTTTCTAATCCCAGTTCTTCAATGTACTTATCAATCTTTGAAACAATTTCCTCTCTGAGTCTAACACTTACAACTTTCTTCATGATCTCAATAAAAAATGGTCATACCATCTTATAAGAGTAATGACTGAAAAATATACCATAAAAAGCGATTAATTAGAGTAAAAAGTTTTAACTTACTGAAGTAAGTATTACGGCGTTCTTGGCTTTCTTGTATTCCTCTAGCCTTTCTGTCATAGTTTTAATGGTAACTGTAAGTATATCTTTATGATATTTTCTAACATGTTCCTCAGCATCTTCCTTAGGAACTGAGATATCACATATA
Organism: Stygiolobus sp. RP850M; assembly: GCF_037389295.1. NCBI lineage: Archaea > Thermoproteati > Thermoproteota > Thermoprotei > Sulfolobales > Sulfolobaceae > Stygiolobus > Stygiolobus sp. RP850M. The sequence continues at coordinate 44,111 of NZ_JBBHKU010000072.1, forward strand.
GTACACGTATAAAGTTCATCCTCTCCCTTTTTAATTATCGGTTTAATGTCCTTTGAGATTTCCTTAATAATCGGAATAATCTTCTTAGCCCTTGCTTCACTACCACTCTTTTCAATAATCCTCTGAGCGTAACCCCTAAGCTGATGTTTTGATATCTGATATTCATAGGCAACTGACGCTGGACCTTCCCCCTTCACTAGGTATTTCTCTAGAGCATCTATTATGTAGTCGCTACCTCCTAGTATTTTTAATGCTATATAATTAATTAGAGATTTTGTATCCATCTGTTTCATATATAGTCACTAGACACCTTTATTATCGCCAGAGTTTAAAAGGAATACTGTTACTTTTCATAGATTTAGAACTTGACCCTTATAAGTAGTTATTTTAATACCTTCTCCTTCTTCTACTTTTCCCAATTCTATTACTTTCTCTTTTCCTTCTAAAGTCCTTATTATCTCCTCTACATTTTCCTTAGATACGAATAGAACCATGCCGACTCCCATATTGAATACTTTATGCATCTCTTCATGTGAAACCCCACTATTTTCTATAACTTTAAACACTTCAGGTGGATCTGGAAGTCGGATAGAAATGCGGTAATTTGTTATCCTCCTAAGTTTAGTGAAGGAACCGCCAGTGATATGGGCAGCAGCTTTAATTTTGTCTAAGATAGACAAAACAGAGTTTGAGTAAATCTTTGTAGGTTTTAATAGCTCGTCAGCCCATTTTTCTAATCTAATTTTGCCTTCGTCTATAAGTTTTCTCACTAAGGAGTATCCGTTAGAATGAATTCCGTTACTTGCAAGACCCAAAATTACGTCACCAGGCTTGACATCCTGACCGGTCTTGAGTTTATCTGCAACTCCCACCACGGAGCAAGACAAATCATAGCCAGTTATAACCCCAGGCATAATAGCGGTCTCACCGCCAACAATAATAGCCTGTGACTCCTCAGCTCCATGTTTTAGGCCTCTCACGACCTTCTCCACTACATCGTCCATAGGTTTCTCTAACGCTAGATAATCAACCAAAGCGATTGGCTTAGCCCCTACACAAGCAATATCATTAACGTTCATTGCTACACAATCTACGCCAGTAGGCTCGATAATCCCTGTCTTTAAGGCTAACAGTGTCTTAGTACCTACTCCGTCAACATGCATTACGATATACTTATCTCCTAATTTAACAGCTCCAGCGTAATGGCCTATTTTTATTGGAAGGTTAGAAGAAGAGAGGTAAGAAGAAATAAAAGAGTGGTAACTTCGTAACTTGTTCAAATCCACACCAGATTTAGAATATTCGCTCACCAAAGACCACCGTTAGGAGACCAATCCGCAGATATTCCCAGCATACCGTTCTTTTCCCTCGATTTGTAAGTATACCTCACTATCTCAGCCTTCTCCACTTGAGCTTCTAAAGTGTTCCCTATGTCATGCCTATAAATCAGCTTCGTATCGGAACTAACCAGAGAGAAGCACTGATCTAATTTATTACTTGCATTGATAAAATCATCTATAACAACTATCTCTATCGCTCTTGAACCCTTGGTCACTAGGGACATCCCCTCTAAAGCTACAGAACCAAAGTAAACATTACAGCCCAATTCTCTCATCTTAGGTAGATCTAAGGAGATCTTGTGGCCCGAAGCCATTTTCTTGTCTAAAGGATAGCCTAAGGGAGCTACAGCCCTAACTATCGAAGGCTTCTCTTCAACCTCTAGCTTTGCTTTGCTCAAGTGCCTTGTAGCAGTTAACTCGAGGATCTCACCGAAATCAGATCTAATTCTAGGGATTATTGCTGAAGCCTCTGGGTCTCCTAGTCTCGAATAATACTCGATTATAGTTGGTCCCCACAGACCTGTCAACATCATCTGACCAGATAATACGCCTATATACTCCATTCCGGTTTCCTTCCTTATGGCTTCTGCAGTTAGCTTTACTATCTCTAAAGATTTCTCGTACTCTTCCTCGTTTATGAATGGTAATAAGCAACCAGGGCCTGATATAGAGCCCATTCCACCTGTCTCTGGACCTATACCGTCTTCGTATGCATTCTTATAATCCTGAGCTAGAGGCAGAGGCAAGTATGAATATCCATCGGTTAATACGTGGAGGGTGTACTCAGGTCCGTCAACTTTCTCCTCAATGATAAGTTTAACATCATCCTTAACTAAACCTGCTATGTTATTTACACCCTTACTCAAGGCATTTCTCTTTTCCTCGCTCAGATAAGCTTGAAGATCCGCAACGACCTTCACTCCCTTTCCCCCTACTTGCTCCGACGGTTTTATTGCTATCGAGCCTCCAAATTCTAAGATAAATTTAGACGCTTCAGCGAGGTTATTAAACGCCTTAAACCTAAGCCTACCGGGGATGTTGTATTTCCACATTAACTGCCTCATCCATACTTTAGACTTCTCTATCATAGCCCCCTCTTTATTAGGACCAACTACCGGGATTCCTTCCTCTCTAAAAGCGTTTGCAACACCTTCAAAGAGTGGATCTTCCGGACCTATAACTCCAAAGTCCGGATTAACCTCCTTTATAACTCTCTTAACATCCTCAACGGATAGAATATCCCCAGTATAATACTTACCGCCAGTCTTTGCTACAACTTCTTTTATACCTGGATTTACGTAACTGGACATTGCATACACTTTATAACCTCTGTTGGATTTGCCCAGTGAATCTGCTAACGCGTTCTCCCTAGCTCCGTCTCCTATCAGAAGTACTTTCATGCTCTCACACCTCCTTGGGATAAGACTTAGTCATACATCCTACACATAAGGATCTATGACCAATGACCTTATACAAGCCTTCTAAGCTTAGCCAGTAAATGGAGTCTGCTCCTATTACTTTTGATATTTCCTCATCTGGCAGATTAGCAGCAATCAAGTCTTTTTCTTCAGGAACTTCCATCCCATAAGGACAGTAAGAAATTAACTTAGGGCTACCAATCAGCACATGAACTTCTTTAGCTCCCAAAGATCTTAAGCTAAAGATGGTGTTCTTTAGGGTTCTTCCAGTCACCATTGAATCGTCAACAAGGATTACTCTCTTCCCCTTTACAGAAGCCTTTATTGGGTTAAGCTTTAGCTGAACTCCGATTACTTTAAGGAAGTCATCTGAGGCAAGCATAGTCCTTATAGGGCTACCAGTCCTCGTAAAGCCGAGAGTGAAAGGGATTCCAGTCTTTCTAGAATAACCAATCGCATAAGGAATTGCAGTGTCTGGAACTCCTATGACCACATCGGCATCTATCCTTTTTTCCTTGGCTAATTGTTCTCCTATTTTAACTCTAATGTCGTATATGTCTAACCCGAATACGTGGCTATCTATCCTGCTCTGGTATATTATATCAATCGAACAATACCTAGGTTTAGGATCTTTTATTCTAGAATATGATACATTATAAGTGTCTATGTAAACCATTTCGCCCGGCTGGATCTCTCTCTTGAACTCCCCTCCTATCACGGAAATTCCAGAGGTCTCTGAAGATAGTATTGCCAAATCGAAACCGAAACCCCCTATTTCCAAGGGTTTCACTCCGCTCTCGTCTCTGTAACCGATCATCCTGCCGTCCTTGGTAAGGAATATCATTGAAAAAACCCCTTTACTTGCTTGTAATCCTTTCTCCGGGTCTGTGTAAACGCTTTTAAGCAAACCCTCTACATCTCTCACAACGCCGTCTATGACAGCAACACCGTAATCAGTCACTAAGGGATATCCTTGTTTAGTCCCATTATAAGCTACCCCGGCCCACCCTTCTAGACCTTTAACTTCTAGATCCTCCGGAGCCACGTTACTAGTAATGGTTGAAAAGCCCTTGTCGTTAAGAGTCGATATACCGCTGTAGGAATAACCCCTATGCTGGAGCCCTATTGAACCGTAGTATAAGAACTTACTTATGTTCCATATCTTATCAAATGCATATATACCTAATATACCTCCCATTTTTTCACCTCTTAAATACGGATTCCAGTTGGGACATATCGTACGAGAATTTAAGGGGATATACCCCAGAAAAACACGCGTGACATAAGTCTTTCCTACCTATCGCACTTATCATCTCCTCAATAGTGAGGTACTCTACACTATCTGCACCTATTTCACTTGCTATTTCTTTTTCCGTCTTACCATAAGCTATTAGCTCACGTGATGTTGGAAAATCGATCCCCATATAGCAAGGATAACGTATTTTAGGGGAGCCAACTCTTACGTGAACCTCCCTTGCCCCGTTATCCCTCATCAATTTAACGATACGCTTCATCGTATTCCCTCTTACAATAGAGTCGTCGATCAGCACAATCCTTTTGCCTTGAATGACGTCCTTAACTACCCCAAACTTATCCTCAAGAACGCTTTCCCTCTTATCTTGTGTAGGCATTATGAAAGACCTCTTAGCGATCATACTCCTTACTAATGCCAACTCTAAAGGAATCTTAGACTTTCTTGAATACCCTAAGGCTATTGGGATAGAGGATTCCGGTACTGGGACAACTATGTCAGCATCCACGTAGTGTTTCTCGGCAAGAATCTCACCAAGCCTGACTCTTGCTGAGTAAACGGAAACTCCGTCAATCACAGAGTCAGATCTGGCGAAGTATATGTACTCAAAGGAGCAGAAAGACACCAAGCTAGAAGCTATGATTTCGCTTTCGATATTTCCGTTCTTATCCACATAAACCATCTCTCCTGGTTTAACATCTCTTATTATACTCCCTCCTAATTGTCTGATGGCAGAGTCCTCAGACGCAATCACATAATTTTCTCCTATCTTACCTATAACTAGAGGTCTAAAGCCCTTGGGGTCTCTGAAGCCTATTAACTCTCCGTCTGAGGTTAATATAACTATAGAGTATGCACCGTCGGCAATGTCTGCAAGTTTCCTTATCCCTGCCTTAATATCCTCACTCTCACTTAATACCTTAAGTATGAATTCCGTATCCGTATTAGTGCCAAACTTGTAATAATTAGGAATAGTGCCGTTAAATGCTAAGGATATCTTTCCGTTGCTGAGGGGTTGTGCCTCGTCTATCGTCCCCTTTCCGGTGGTAGAATACCTTACATGACCTATGGACAAGCTAGAGGATTTAAGAAATATGGGATCTATCGCGTCCTCAACTAAACCCATGCCTTTTAAGGTCTTAATGCCTCCGTCGATATAGGAAATACCGGCAGATTCCTGACCCCTATGTTGTAATAGCTTGAGCACTTCGTATACAATAAACGTAGCTTTATTATCCTTACTCCACACTCCAACTACTCCGCAATGCTCCTTAATCATTCTCGATCACCTTATAGAGATAATGATGATAATTTTCAACCTCCCGCGATAGATCTAAGGACTTTCCGTCTATCTTAAGTACATGTGATTCGGAATTGACTTTACCGATTATTGACGCTACGACCCCCTTCTTATTCCTGATGAACCATTCTGGGTCATCAGTTAACACCACGAATCTACCGCTGGATTCAGAGAAGAGTTTCACAAGCAAATTGTCTCCTGCATCAGTCTTTATCTGTCTGGTTTGAATCTCTAACCCGAAGTCCTTTATAAGGATAGGAAATAACGCTGTCACTAATCCTCCTCTACCCACATCTTTCGCGAACTTAACTTTACCCTCGTTTATCCCCTGGATGATCAACTCACTTGCTAATAGATCCTCGTTTAGCCTTACCTTAGGAACATCACCAAAACTACCATAAAGTTTAGTCAAGAAGGTACCGCGTAATTCGTTTCTCGTTAATCCCAGCATCACGACACTTAAACCATTCTCTACCGAGGGTCTAAGGAATTTGTTTTCAACTAGCCCAGCCATTACAACGAGCGGTGTAGGCTTTATCGGTTTACCCTCTTTGTTTTCATTGTGGAAAGAAACTTTACCGCCGATTACTGGTGTATTAAAGAACTTCGCAGCCTCTGCAATACCTCTTAAAGCTTCTACGAATGTGTAGTAAACCTCAGGCTTTCTGGGGTCACCGAATTGAAGGTGGTCTACAATCCCTATTCCTTTAGCTCCTACTGTGGCTAAGTTCCTATAAGTTTCTGCTACTATGTATTTACCGCACTCATAAGCGTCCTCTTCACATAAATCTGGATTCGCGTCTCCCTTCACAGCCAACAATTTCTGGTTCGGTAAGACTATTACTGACGCATCAGCTTCCCCCGGCTTTATTACTGTCGAGGTACCTACTTCGTAGTCGAACTGAGAGTAAGCCCATTCCTTACTTACGAAATCGGGATGAATCAGCATCTTTCTTATAGCTTCTTCAATGCTAATTTCTGGTCTCTCCTTAACTTGTTTTGTAGGTCTCTTTACATCCCACATGAAAAGGGGTGGGGAAAGAAGTAAATCAGAAGGCAACTTTACGACGTCTTTACCCTTATACCGAAATCTAACTATACTGTCTTCTGTAAAGTAGCCTATTTCCGCGCATGGATATTCATAATACTCAAACTCTTTACATACTTCCTTTACCTTTTCTTCCTTTACAGCAAACAGCATTCTTTCCTGAGTCTCCGAGATGAGAATTTCTTCAGGAGTTAAATCAGAAACTCTTAACGGGACTTTGTCGAGATCTACTACGGCACCGAGCCCGTTAGCCATTTCGGTGACCCCGACTACTAGTCCTCCACCTCCTAAATCCTTAATGGCATCAACCTTATCTGCTACAGCCAGAGTAACGTCTAGTACTATCTTGCCCGCAAAGGGGTCAGCAATTTGAACAGCACCTATCTCATTCTCTCCGCTTAGCTTCCTAGACGCAAAAGATGCTCCTCCTAAACCGTCCAGGCCAGTAAGACCGACTATAACAATCCTGAGCCCAGGTTGTTTTGCTATACTGGGAACTATTTTGTCCTTTCTTACGATACCTATACCTGCAACATCTACTAGAGGGTTATCATCGTAAGTTTCGTCAAAAGACAGTTCACCACCTACTACTGGAACGCCAATACTATTACCGTAAAATCCTATACCCTTAATAATGTTCTTCAGGAGCCATCTATTCCTGTCTTTATTTAGGTTACCGACTCTAATCATATCCAATAAGGCTATAGGAACAGCACCCTTACTTATAATGTCCCTAATAATGCCCCCTACTCCGGTAGCAGCACCATTAAAGGGGTCAATTGCTGAAGGGTGATTGTGACTCTCCAGTTTTAATACGATTGCCCAGCCATCACCTACGTCCAATGCTCCAGCATCTTGCCAGTCCTCTATTCCCATCACTACTCTTTCCCCAGTACTCGGAAAGCTCCTCAGATAAACCTTAGACGACTTGTAAGAGCAATGCTCAGACCATAATGCGTCTATTGTAGCCCATTCAGCCTCAGTAGGTTCCCTGCCCAACTTTTTCCTTACTAGTTCCATCTCGTAAGCTGAAAGACTCAACCTCACCATTTTCTCAACCCCCTAAACAATAGTAACCCGTCCGTAACACCGTCAGGGGAAGTCAACTTGAAAGAAGCCCTCTCAGGATGGGGCATCATCCCAATTACATTTCCTTCCTCATTAGCTACAGAGGCTATATTAAAAAGAGAACCGTTTGGATTGTACTTCTCGTCCACAGTACCGTCTTGACCTGCATAATAGAGTACTGCAAGTCTTTTAGCCCTTTCCGGATCGGTGTGATAGTACCTTCCCTCAGCATGGGCTATGGGCATTTTAATGATATCTTTCTCGAAACCTTTAGTCAGGACAGTGTCTTTCCTTCCTACCTTCAAATAAACCCATTTGCTAATGAACCTCAAATTCAGGTTAGGCAACAAAGCACCTTCAAGCAATCCGCTTTCTACTAAAATCTGGAAGCCGTTACAAATTCCTATGACGACTTTCCCCTCGTCAGCCATTTGCTTGACTTTTTTCATTGTCTCCGTGCTAGCCGCTATACTACCCGCCCTAAGATAATCACCGAAGCTAAACCCCCCTGGTAGAACTACAGCCTTATATTTATCGGGATCGAAATCCTTAAATTTCACTATTTCCGCATCAACTGAAGCCTCGAGAAGTGCTTTATAAACATCAACTTCACAAGTAGTCCCGGGGAATTTAATAATCGCCGTCTTCGTCCCTATTCACCCTTACAATTATCTTGTGGACTATAGGATTGTACAACCTACCTTCCTCTGCGATTCTCTTTACCGTCTTTTCAGCATCTTCTGGACTGGAAGATTCAACGTTAAAAAGAATGTATTTGCCAGCTCTAGTACTATTTACGTTTTTACTGATCTTTTCTACGACATATTTCTGTATCGTTTCTCCTTCTGGATCCCTTATCCCATCCTTATTAAGTATTATTAGCTCAACCTTGTAGATCACTCATTTCCACCTCTTCACGACGTTATTCTCTTGAAGAACTCCTCGTAACTCCTCTTTACGGTCTCCAGATCGGCTCCTTTCCTATATAGATCCTTATCGAGAATTCTTAGAGTATCTTTTTCCCTGATTCTCATAGAGTCTAACGTAATTTCGTCTCCTATAATGAGCTTGTGACCAAGCCTCCCGAATTCCAGTTTAAAGTCATAAAGTAGTAGCCCCTTTTCGAGAAATAACTTATACAGCACGTTATTTACTTGCTTCATTACTTCCTCTACTTGTTCAGCCTCCTTTCTCGTAAACAGCTTAAAGTATTCCATGTGAGAGTAGTTAAGTAAAGGATCGTGCCTTTCATCGTCTTTTAGGAAGAACTCCACTATCGGAGGGTTGAACTTTTCGCCCTCTTTTATAGGAAGCCTTTTCACAATACTTCCGGTGGCTATATTCCTCAAGACGACTTCTACTGGAACCATGCTTAACTTTTTCACTATCATAGTCCTTTCATCATACATTCCTACATAGTGGGTCTCTATCCCCTTAGACTCTAGAAGTCTGAAGAGGAAAGCTGATGTCTGAGCGTTCAATACCCCTTTTCCCGGCATTTCATCCTTTCTAGCTCCGTCTCCGGCCGTTATGGAGTCCTTGAAGTAAAGAAGGTAATGATCTTTATCGTAATCATATACTATTTTCGTTTTACCTTCTGCGACCTTTGTAAAGTCCATAATCGTGATTTACACACGCGGTATAAAAAACTATTGTAAATGAAGGAATAGTATTTACTTAACCAAGTAAAAGACAGTATTTTATTTTAAGCCTACAGCTAAATACTGGCCATGAGCGAGATAACTATCGACGATTTCACAAAGTTAGATTTAAGAGTAGGGATTGTAAAAAGCGCTGAGCACATAGAGGGGACAAAGCTCCTGAAACTCATGGTAGATTTGGGAACGGAAACTAGACAGATAATAAGCGGAATTGCAGAATTTTACAAACCAGAAGAATTAGTGGGGAAGAGAGTAATCTTAATTGCTAATTTGAAACCAAGAAAAATAAGGGGCTTTGAAAGTCAGGGAATGATCCTCGCTGCCGGATGTAAAGAAGATGAGGAGAAAGGAATAAAACCGAGAATTATAACAGTAGATGGGGAAGTACCCGCAGGAACAAAAGTATGTTGAACCCCTTCGAGAAAGTAAAAATACCTCCAGAAGTTGAGGACTTTATAAAGTCTTACCTAAACAAGATACCTTCTATTGGTGGGAATACTCCTAAAGATAGAGAATTAAGGAGAGTGAAATCGTTAGAGGATTCTTTATCGAGATACAGCGAATTTGTGAGCACGTTCCCAAAAGTAGATGAGCTCCACCCTTTCTATCAAGAAATGGTGAGAATAGTAGCTGGAGACGTCGATAAACTAAAGATGTGTTTAAGCGCAATAAACAGAGCAGTAATTCTGTCTAGAAAGATAACGAGACAGTATATGGGATTAATAAGGAAGAGCCAAGATGAAGAAGCAAATAAGCTTATGAGACAGTGTGTAGGAAGGATAAACTCGATTCTAAGGAAAAGAAGTGAATGTGTTAGCTGGACTATACAAGTGGCAAAATCATTGAGGAGATTCAAAGCAATAGATCCTTCATTACCTACAATTGTCATAGCTGGAGCCCCTAACGTGGGTAAGAGCACGTTAGTAGGGAAAATATCAAGTGCTAAACCGGAAGTCGCATCATATCCTTTTACAACTAAGGAAATACACGTAGGACATATAGACTTAGGGTTTTTTAAAGCCCAAGTTATAGATACACCAGGGATATTAGACAGACCTATGGCTAAAAGAAACAAGATCGAGTTACAAGCAATTAATGCGATCAAAAATCTGGATGGTATAATTCTTTTCATTTTCGATGTATCTAAAACCTCATTATACAGCGCGAAAGAACAGTTAGACTTGTACGAAGAGGTAAGAGAGTTAGGAAAGAGGGTAATACCCGTACTGAATAAGATCGATGATAAAGACGAAAAATTATACGAAGAGATAAAAACTAAAGTCAATCCTGAATTCGAGATTAGTGCTGAAAAAGGGGACGGCATAAATGAACTTTTAAATTATGTAATATCCTTAATGAAACGTGAGATCGGAAGTAAAGTACTGGATAAGTGAGATTTTTCAGTCCATTCAGGGAGAAGGAGAGGTAATTGGTACCCCCTCAAACTTTATCAGGCTTGCTGGTTGTCACTTAAGATGTATATGGTGTGATACGAAGTACTCTTGGTTTAAATATGAAGGTAAGGAGATGACACTGGATGACATTTTGTCTCAGCTAAACAGAAATTTACCGTTGACTACAATAACGGGGGGAGAACCGCTTCTCCAGAACATTATACCTCTTGTTACGGCGATTAAACTCCAGCTAAAGCAGAAAGTCTTGATTGAAACCAGCGGAACTATTAGACCACCGAAAAAACTTGTGGAACTCGTGGACATCTTCTCTGTATCACCTAAACTCAGTAACGCAGGTTACAAGTTTAACTATAATTTTATTGATGATAAATGGCCGACCTATTACAAATTCGTGATAGTCAACCCAGAAAAAGACCTCAAGGAAGTAGCTGAATTCGTCAGGAGGAATAACATAAACCCCGAAAAAGTCATCCTACAACCCGACGGTAGGGTGAATAATTATGAGGAATCCTTAAGGAGACTGGTCGATGCCGTAATGGAGTTCGGTCTCCCTTTTAGAGTTCTCCCTCAGCTCCATAGACTCATTAGATATAGATGACTCAACACTTTCCTTTAATTTCCTAAGTTTTTCCTTACCCTTACGTAATACCTCTAATGAAATGGATACTAACTCTTCCAGCTCTTTCTGGTCTAAAGAAGGTGAGAGGTAATGAACCATCTTTACTCCGGTTCTTAACTCGACCAGAAATCCTTTATTATTTGAGGTTAGAATACCACTGTGCTTGAACCCTGCACCTCTAGCTATCTTCAATAATTCCCACGCTTCTTCCTTATCTTTAGTATACACGTGTAGGATTGGACCTTGCACGATCAACCAGAGCCTTCTAACATAACCCTTAGATATTGTGTCTTTTAAATCTTCCAAACTAAAGGTAATATGATTCTTATAAACTACAGTGGAATCTTTTCTCTCCCACGGTAAATACGAGTCTATAATGGAAACCCTACCGCTACAGCTACTCTGTGTATATGCCTTTTGCCTTTTAAAGAACACCTCTAATACTTCGAATATGTCTGGATCTAGGTACCCAATCTCCTTATCTCTCAGAATTCTCTCCCATGCTTTCTTTTTATAATCTTCCCAGTTTTCCACGACACTTTTTACTCTTAATGACTTAAAAAGTATTAATGAATAGGGTAGTTGAAAAATTTCTAAGGGCTGAGGAATCCATCATTTTTCTTTCCACAGATGAAATCTCATTAAACGACCTATACGACGATATTCCTATAGGAGTCAGAGTAGTTGTTGTGAACAATAAGAACGGTAGAAAGAGAGTGATGGATTTAGGTTTACTAAGCTTCATCATGAAGAATTGTGAAAACGGAAAATATTTTGTTGAGAGATATTTAGACCTTACTAGATCTTTAGATGACATTCAAGAAGAGTTTAAAGTCTTTACGGAGCTGGAGTACCTTGCTCTTTGTCCCGATGATAAAATAAAGATGTTGGATAAGGACTTACAAAGCGTTTTGCAAAAGCTTAAAACCTATCTTACTAGGAGAATTAAGAAAAAGAATGAATTATGATGTAGTGGTAATCGGTGGAGGGATAGGAGGTTTAACTGCGGCGATAAGAAGTTCGGAATTAGGTAAAAAAGTCGCTATAATTGAAAAAGATGAACTCGGGGGAGAGTGTTTAAACAGAGCTTGTATTCCGTCGAAGACCCTAATAGATGCCGTAAAGCTGGTTAGCAAAACTACAAAATCAAACTGGATCTCGGGAAAGGTAGAGATAGATTACGATAGACTTGGAGTATTCAAAAACGAAATAATAAAGAACGTCAAGAATTCTTTCACTTCAGTCCTCAAGAAGTATAACATTGACGTCATAAAAGGACAAGCCAGTGTAAAAAGGGAAGGGGAAGTAGAGGTTAACGGAAAAGTGATAACCACAGATATGATGGTAATCGCGACGGGTTCAGAGCCTCTTTCTTTAGCAGACTTTCCACTAAACGGGAGGAATGTAGTAGATCCATGGACTGCAATGAACTTACCATCCTTACCTAATGATATAATTATAGTAGGTGGAGGAGTTGCTGGCGTGGAGTTAGCTACCTTGTTCAGGGCTATGAATAAGAACGTTACAATTATAGAGTTAATGCCAAGACTATTGCCCGTTCCGGGAATAGATATTGAAGTTGCAAATGAAGTAAAGAAAAGATTGGAAGAAAAAGGTGTTAAGATCTATCTTAACACCAAGTCAAAGATAGTAAAGAGTGATGATAAAGTTGTATTTACTGCACAAACGCCTTCATCTACAGAAGAAGTCAAGGGAGATTTAGCTGTTATTACTATAGGGAGGAAACCAGTAACTAACGGCATTGATCTGAAGGCTATAAAAGTAGACAGTGACCAAAGAGGCTACATTAAGGTAGACAATAAGGCGAGGACTAGTAATCCAAAAGTTTACGCTGTAGGTGATGTAGCTGGAGTACCCCTCTCCGCAACAAAGGCATGGAGACAAGGAATTATCGCTGGAGATAATATAGGTGGTAAAAATACAGAAATGCCCAAATATATTCCGTCTTCAATTTTCGCAGATCTCGAAATAGGAGTAGTTGGACAAACTGCTGAAGAGCTGAAGAAGGCTGGAATAGATGCTCGAGAGATAAAAGTCCTTATGAGGGAGATACCGAGAGCGTGGACACTTAATGAACCTGAGGGATTCCTGAAAGTTTACGTGGACTCTGAAGGAAAGATTCTGGGTGCTAATATGGTAGGTGAGGGGGCAACGGAAGTTATAAATACATTGGCTTTAGCTATGGAGTTATCCCTGAAGTTAAGTGATCTTTATAAAGTACAGTTCTCTCATCCTACTATTTCAGAAGTGATAACCGAGATCTCTCAACGCGGAATTTACGGAGAGATTTATTAATACTATAAACCCTTTTCTAAACCATAGTGAGTGATAAAGAGATCAGGCAAGTCAAAAAGCTTTTCAAATTTCTCTTTTTGTCCTCCAGAGGGGGAAATACTAGACTTAAAATTGTGAAATTACTTGAGAGCTCTCCAATGAATGCCAACCAGATAGCTAAGCAACTCTCTATAGATTATAAAACCGTAACCCATCATCTCGAGGTCTTAATGGATAATCAAATAGTATATAGGGAAGGAGACGGTTATGGGGCATTATATAAGCTTACTTCTTTCTACCGCATGTATGTAAACGTTTTGAATGAGCTTCTTAAGGAGACTAAATCCTCTTAAATGTTTGGGCTCAAATGTGGTATTTGTGAGAAGGAAAAAGACATTATCAGAGTTACTTGCAGACGTTAAAATCGCAATTAATAAGATCGATTTCTGGGTAAGTAGAATCGATAGTAGAGTTAAAAATTTGGAAAGGCTATCCCTATCTAATGTGGGTAGGTTCCCCTATCTAAGTAGGGAATATATAAAAGAGGCAGATATAAACAAGAATATAATATCTAGGCTTATCCAGTTGAAAATCATTTTGGAAATCCTTGAGATTAGACTGGAGACTGTGTTAATTCTCGGAGAGGTTCGTGGTTATCTAGCTCCAGTAGTAGAAGCCGTAAAGGTACTTAAGAAGGAAATAGGTTCTTCAGTTGAATTTTCTCCCATAATAGACGAGATTTTAGATTCATTAATACCGATTGAAACTACTGAAACCCCCTTTATACAGAATATAACGGAAGAAGCAAACAAAATACTCTCTGAGTCGGAAAGTATTGCTAAACAAGAGGTAAATAAAAAATATAAAGTCTCCGAGGCAAGTATATAGTGAAAATAGACTATGATAAAGCCTATAGTGAGAAAAATACAATTAACTGGCGGTTCCACATATATAATATCCCTACCAAAAAATTGGGTGAAGGAACATTCCTTAAAACCTGGTGATGAGATAGAGATAAGGCAGGACAAACAACTACGATTAATACTTACCCCAAAAAACAGAGAGGGAGACGAGAAAAGAGAGAAAACTATAGGTCTCAACTGTAATAAACCTGATATCTCCTTTGTTATAAGAGAGATAATTGCATATTATATGGCAGGATATTCATTAGTTACAGTATCGTGTAACAGATTTACTGCAGACGATAGAGAGATGATAAAGGACGTAGTAAGAAAAAGGCTTCTTGGGGCTGAAGTTATTGACGAGAATGCTAGTAGTTTAATGATTCAATTTCTAGTTAATGAAAAGGATCTGTCTTTGACTAAGTCCATTAGTAGAGCATTCAACATCTCCTATAATATGTTGAGGGACTCAATGGATGCCTTGTGGGAAGGGGATGAGAAGCTCAGTAAAGAAATCTCTGATAGAGATGATGACGTAGATAGGTTTTACTTTTACACTGTAAGACAACTTTCCTTGTCGGTTGAATACTCAGATATTCTCGAGAACGAAGGATATAACTTGACTCAGATAATAAATATATTCTCAGTTGTGAAATCTATAGAGAGGATTTCCGATCACACAGTAAGGATATTACAACAACTTCAGACCTTGGAGAGACTTGAGGACAAAAGAGTATATGATCACGGTAAAACTACTGCAGACTTCTATAAGACTTCAGTAAACGCATTCTTCAACAAAGACGGGAATATAGCCCACGACGTAATTAAGAAAGAGTATGACTTGTTGAATTCTAATGCTCTTATAACCCAATCTATTCTCTCCTCTCAACTTGATCCCAAGAAAACAGGGTCTCTACTGATAATCATGGACTCCCTTAGAAGGGCTATAAGATATTCCATCGATATAGCGGAAGCAACAATAGATCTCCTTGCTAAACAATCCGAACCATTCGAAGAGCTAACTGATTAAACCTTGAGTTTTTATAACCGTTTAGAACTTCCTGCAGTGTTTTACTCTTTTTAGTTATCCTTGCCAGTTTCTCCAGCTCGTTCTTATCCTCTAACGTGTAAGCACCTTTTCTGAAAATCAGTAACAAACATTCGTCCGTGATTACTCCCACCGCTAGGTAATTCTTTATAAATAGGTGAGAAGCTGTTTCGAGATCCTTGTAGGAGAAAACACAGACGTTAGGATGAGTATGAGTAGAGGCAATAGCTGAGGGATGGGGAATCACTACTCTATCCTCTTCTCCCTCTAACACGAGATAATTGCCGTCCTCGAGAAGTATATTAATAAACTCTATTTCTGTCTCTCTCGTCTTTGAGGCGTAAGTACTCATTACTTTACTGATAAACTCTATGTAGATTTTAGCAAATTCCTCATATAAAGCAAAGTAACTGACTTTCCCTTTACCAATTTCGGTTCCTTCAACACCCCCTTGTGTGTATAATTTCTGAAAGTCCGTTGTAGGCTCTTCCCCCGTATCTTCATGTATTTCTTCGGCTTTGTAAATCAACTTTGCGATTTTTGCAAGTTTTAAACTTAAGTCATTATTTTCTATTTTCTGAAACTTCCTTGCACTCATTAACCCTTACCTCTTGCTTAGCAACTAATTCACGGGTAGTTTTAACAGGGTCAGTCGAGGAATATATACTCCTACCTACGATTTCATAATCGGCACCATTACATAACGCGTCTCCAAACAAAGCTCCTTGAACTCCCACACCTGGTGATATAATCAATTTTTCAGGGAAGTCATTCCTGACTACCTTAATCATTTCTGGTTTAGTAGCTCCGACCACAAATCCCTTAGGATTGACGTGTCTAGCAATATCCTTCAAATACGGGTAGAAAGAATCGTTCCAACCTTTATGAGACATAGAAAGAACCAAATATAGTCCCTTACCTTCCTTTGATAAAAAGGATGAGAGAGTGTCAAGAGCTCCTTCGAACCCTATAAAGGAATGAGAGATAAAGGAATCTGAAAAACTAGTCAGCCTACTGACTATCCCAACCATAGTAGAGTCAATATCGGCAAGTTTTAAATCAAAGATCACTTCTTCCCAACCCAACTTATAAACTTCCTTTAGGTACTCCAACCCTCCATCAAGCAAAGTAATATAGCTAAATTTCACCTTGGGAATATAGTCCCTGATACCTTTAAGTGTCTTAATTGGTAGGACTTTATCCAAGGCTAGTATAGTTTTACTCAATGTTATTCACCAAATACTCCTTTATAGCTTTCTTATCGGTGTCGTTTATTAAGTCCGAGGAAAGAAGGTAGTTTAAGATATCGCTTATTTTATAGACTGAGATTAAATTTACATCTATATTTTTTAGCTTTTTAGAAGCACCTTCTTGCCTATCTACTATAGCGAGTGAATAATTAACTAATCCGCCGTTCTTCCTCACCTCATCAACGGCCCTTAATATAGACCCCCCAGTAGTTACCACGTCATCAACTATGATAACTTTTTTTCCTTGTACTTCCGCCTCAACCAAACGATCTGTACCGTATCCCTTTTTCTCACTCCTTATATAACCTAAAGGTTTCTGAAGCTTGCATGCTAGAAATGATGCGAATGGAATCCCTCCAGTAGCTATTCCTATTATGATGTCGAAGTCCAGACCTTTTATTATCTCAGTAGCTTTATTCACTACTTCGTTAAATATCTCTGGATAATTAGGTAGTCTCCTGAGGTCTAAATAATATGGACTGACTTTACCAGAGGTGAGTATAAAATTACCTGTTAATAATAATCTTTTTTCAAGAATACTTTTAGCGAATTCCATCCCTTATCGGCTTTATACTTAATCGTAAAAGACTTTAAATAATCTTCCAACAAAGCTAAAACAAGGGCTTTTGTGAAAAGTATAATCTCTTCATATGACTTAACAAGAGAAGATGTAGAAGAGATCTTCAAGTTAGCTTCTAAGTTCGTGAAGGAACAAAAAGGTGATTCATTAAGAGGAAAAACCGTAGCTCTAGCCTTCTTCGAGCCTAGTACAAGGACTTACTTGAGCTTTAATAAGGCGGTTATAAACTTGGGAGGAAATGTAATCGGTTTCTCTGGAGCTGAAGGAACTTCAGTAACTAAGGGAGAAAACTTAGCAGATACAATCAGGATGTTAGATAATTACTCTGACGCAATAGTAATACGACACAAATTTGATGGTGCAGCGAAGCTTGCATCTGAGGTTACGGATAAACCGGTAATTAATGCAGGAGACGGTAAACATGAACACCCTACACAAACTCTAATAGACCTTTTCACCGTGTTTAACCACTTCGGAACAACCGATGGTCTAATTTACGGACTACTTGGCGACCTTAAATACGCTAGAACAGTAAATAGCTTCCTAAGAATGCTAACAAGATTTAAGCCAAAGAGCGTGTATTTAATCTCCCCTCCACAACTTAGACCGAGAAATGAATTCTTAGAAGAGTTGAATTATCCCTACAAAATTACCTCAAACGTCTACGATGTCATTGAGGATATAGACGTGCTCTACATTACGAGAATACAAAAAGAGAGGTTCTTAGATGAACTTGAATACGAGAGGATCAAGGAGAGCTATATAGTAGACTTAAATTTAGTAAGTAAAATGAAGAAAAATAGTATCATTCTTCACCCATTGCCGAGAGTTAATGAGATCGACAGAAAAGTTGACAAGACAGCACATGCAAAGTATTTTGAACAAGCTTCCTACGGAGTGCCCGTCAGAATGGCTTTACTCGAAAAAATTTTAGGTGAGTAAAATGGAAGTACCTACAAAAAAAGAACTATTAGTAAGTAAAATTAAGAACGGAACAGTTATAGATCACATACCTGCTGGAAGAGCACTCGCAGTATTGAAAGTACTAAAGATAACGGGCTCGGAAGGATTAAGAGTAGCTGTTGTACTTAACGTAGAAAGTAAAAGAATAGGAAAGAAGGATATAGTCAAGATCGAAGACAAGGAAGTAAGTGAAAACGAGGCCAACTTAATTACACTAATAGCTCCTACTGCCACGATTAACATCATAAGGGATTATGAGGTCGTTGAGAAAAAGCAGTTAAAAGTGCCTGAGGTGGTAAAGGGAATTCTGAGGTGTCCTAACCCTCACTGTATAACCAATAACGATATAGAGGCAACATCTGTTTTCAGGACTGTTAAAGTAAAACCGTTGAAAATGAGATGCGAGTATTGCGAGACAGAAATAGATGAAAACGACGTAATTAGACAGATACTGGGCAACCCTCAAACAAAACCGGTGTAACTAATGCCGTTTAATGAGTTGATATATAGCGATATAATTTCTGTTTCTTATGACAAGATGTTTGAGATAAACAGAGTTTCGGTTAAATACCCTTTCAAACCTAGAGCCGGGCAATACATCAGCATAATTTTTCCAAAAGAATTAGAAATCCCTTTAACCGTAGGTGATTACGACGAGGAAAATAAAGTTTTGACACTCTTTATTGAAAGCCAGAAACTCATCACCATGATTCAAGGTAGAAAGAAATTATTAATAAAGGGACCTCTCGGTAAGCCGATTAACTTTGGTAAGACCGGAAGTGTGCTAGGAATTATCAAAAACAAAAAGAATTATCTCGATTTAAGGTACGCGTTAAAAGTACTTAGCGAAAGTGGGTCTAAAGTCAACATATACTGCTTAGAAAAATGTGATGTCGGAGAATTCGAGACAGTAAAGAGCTTACAAGATAGTAAAGAATATGATTTAATCCTAGCATCCGTTCCTGAATCTGATGTAAAAACTCTCCCTTTAAATGCTCTGGTATACGTGAGATGGGTAAAAATGAACTGTAATTTGGGAGTCTGTGGTGAGTGTAATTATAACGGAATACTACCTTGTGTTGAAGGACCCTTTGTGGAAGTGAGGGAACTTGTGGATCAGAGGTAAAACCTACTATTACGGGGAAATTACCGAGCTGTGTATAAACATAGATAGAAACATAAGAGAGATTAGAAAGAACTGTAAACCAGATATTGAGTTCAGACCCGACGAGCTTATTTTACCCAGCTCTATCGATATTCACGTCCATGTTAGGGGGGCTAAGTTGTCATATAAGGAGACGGTAACATCTGCGACTAGTGAAGCTGTTTACGGTGGAGTCGGTACTGTATTTGACATGCCAAACACAATACCGCCAGTAAATACAAAAGAAAGAGTTATAGAGAGATTAAGGGAATTCGATTTATATGCTAGAACAAACTATGGAATATATAGCGGTGTTACAAAGGAATTTGAGGAGGTTGATAAACTGCCTATAGCGGGGTATAAAATATTTCCTGAGGATCTAGAAAAAGAGGAAACTAAATTAATCCTTGAAAAGAGTAAAAAGCTTAAAATACTTCATCCTGAAATACCCCTTGCTCTGACGGTTGACAGAAGGCTCAGAGACAAGTGGATGGAACTTGCGTCACTTTACATGGTAAATGGAAAGATACACATAACACATATAACTAATTTAGAGACGTTGAGGCTCGCAAAAAACTTAGGATTTTCGACTGATATAACACCACACCACATGTTAGTAGAAGGAGAAAAGGATTGCCTAAGTAAGGTAAACCCCCCAATTAGGGATTATAAGACTAGACTGGAATTATTCCTTCTAGGATTACATGAGACGGATGTATTGGCAAGTGATCATGCGCCACATACCGAAAGGGAGAAGTCTCTACCATTCGACCTATGCCCACCTGGAATAGCAACTGTATCTTTCACAACTCCGTTTATTTATACGTTAGTGTTTAAGGGACTCTTAGAATTAGATAGGGCTGTTAAATTACTAGCCGAGAACCCTGCTAAGATCACGGGTATTAAAGCTGGAGAGATAAAGGAGGGGTACTCAGCTACATTTACAATAATCAAAAGGGAGAGTTGGAGATACTCTACTAAATTCAGTAAAGTAACACAAACCCCTCTAGACCAGTTTCCTTTAGAAGCTAAGGTAACTAACGTTATTGTAGAAGGGAAGCTAGCATATGACGGAGAAACTGTATATCCTATTAGGGGAGTGAACATAATTGCTGAAAGTAGCAGGAATTGAATTTAAAGACCCTTTTATAATAAGCTCTGGCATAGTCCCTCTCGTGGATAAATTTATGAATAAAATTTGCGAAAAATATTCGCCTTCAGCAATAACGATGAAGACGCTAACATTAAACGTATTAGAACCCCACAAACCTCCTACAGTGATTAAATTAAGTAATGGTTGTTACATGAATGCAATAGGTTTGGGTAACCCGGGGATAGACTCACTGGAGGGGTTTCAGGTTAAATCTGACTGTAATTTAATTCTAAGTATAGGGGGAAACAGTATAGGTGAAATAAAGAAAGTGGTAGAGAGATTCGAAGAGTTGAGAACTACTAACAAGGCTTTAAGAGAGAAAGTGAAGATGATAGAACTGAACCTAAGTAGCCCTAACAGAAAAGGTTACGGTGAATCCACCTCAAAGTTTACACTGGACATCACTAAAGAAGTGAGCAGTGTAACTTCACTCCCCGTGTTCGTAAAATTGGGTCCTTGGGACAATACTGTAGAACTGGCAGGAAAAGCCCTTGAAGGGGGAGCTAAAGGAATTACCCTGATAAATACACTTAAGGGGTTAGCTTTAGATAGAGAGGAGTTTAAGCCTATCCTAAGCTACGGTACAGGTGGTATATCAGGGAAGTGCATACATCAGTTAGCTGTGAGGGTTATCCATGACGTGTATAAGGAGTACGATACAGAAATAATCGGGATGGGAGGAGTATTTACGTGGGAAGATGCGTTAGAACTAATCGCTGTTGGAGCGAAGTTAGTGGGTTTAGGAACAGCGATTATCGACAGAGGTTACGAAGTAATTTTGGAGATACGTGAGGGTTTTAACACTTATTTAAAGGAGAAAGGATTAAAGATTGAAGAAGTGATTGGTATAGGTGTGAGAAAGTGAACAGAATACCTATGAAAGGAAGAGACATAGAATCACTACTGTATATGGGCAAGATACAATCAGTAGACGTTGAATATTGTGACGAGGCTAAAAAAGAGGCTAAGGTAATAGCTAAGCTGGTGACGGGAGAGGAGGTAGAGACTGAGTGCATCCCAGTTAGGGCAGCAGGCAAGATAAGTATTGTCATTAAACACTATCTCAAGATGGGCGTAGATAAATTAATAATTCAAGATATAGATATGAAAGAAGTGAGAAACGTAGATACTGAGGGTGGAGAGGAAAATGAAGTTCAGGATAGACAAGATTCCAAAGAATGAGGATGATATAGCTGAAATACAAAGAGAAGTAGAGCAAGAAGAACATCATCATCATGAACACGGAGAAGAAGACATCATAACACAATTACTTTATTCTTTGCAAAGTTTAGAAAGTAAAGTAAATGAACTCCAATTAGGTAATGAACAGTGTAAGAAGGAAATTTCTACTATCTACAAAGTGCTCAGTAAGTTGGTTTTAGCTTCTTTCACCGAAAATAAAGAGGAAAGAATTAAAATTCTCAGAGACGTGTTAAGCCTACTAGAATGACAGATATATTTTCACCAATACCAATAATTACAGTAAAATTGTTTGCAATTATAGACCCTTTTTCTGTACTACCGTACTTATTAGCGGTTTATGAAGAGGCTGCTAAGGAGGAGAAGATAACATGGAAATTTGTTGTGAATAAAATAACAGTTGCTATCGGAGTACTTTTAGTTTTGTTTTCAGTACTAGGGAAACCCTTACTTGATTTTCTTGGAATATCACCTCAAGCACTGGAAATTGCCGGTGGGATTCTTCTAGTTTATTTGGGTATCGATACTATGGGTGGTTTTCAACAACTCAGATTCGTGAGAAAGTTAGAGGAAGCTCTAATCACTCCAATAGCAACACCACTTCTAGTAGGCCCTGGAACTATGACAGCTTTAATTACGTTATCTGTATCTTATAATCCAGTAACACTAATTTTAAGTAGTATTGTAGTTACATTTTTAGTCTATTTCTCACTCCTTATAGGACCAATACTAGTAAGAGCATTAGGTGAAACTGGAACAGTTGCTGCGGGCAGATTCACCGCTATAATCATAGCTGCCTTTGGAATACAATTAATACTAGCTGGTATATCTCAGCTCAAGTTTGTATGACAAATCCTTATTAAAATGAAAATTTTTTAACGGGTAGTCATTTAATAATCATGAACTTCATGTCTGATAGAAAACGGGTTGAGATAGACACTGTTGATAGGAAATTATTAATTGAGCTACTAAAAGACTCGAGAGTAAGTTTAAGAAAACTAGCGGAAGAAATGAATGTATCACCCGCGACTCTTCATAATAGATTATTCAGGCTTGTCCAAGAGGGCGTAATAAAAGGATTTACAGCATTGATTGATTATTCAAAATTAGGCTACACACTTACAAGCATAATAATGGCTAAGGTAGATGGAAAACATTTAGTTGAATTTGAAAGAGAAATAGCCAATCTAGATAATGTTATCGCAGTCTACGATATTGTAGGAGAATACGATGTCGCAGTAATAGCGAAGTTCCGCAGTGTAGAAGATCTCGACAACTTTCTGAAGAGCTTATTAAAGAACCCTAAGGTGGAGAGAACTCACACAAGTATAGTTCTTAACGTAGTTAAAGAAGATCCTAGGATTAAAATTGTTTAAATCTATCCTTTTTTGATTAATTTATTATATAATAAACTATCCCTATTAATAAAGGGTTGTCCTAGGATCAGCCAAGATAAGCAAAAGCCTTTTATACATTTTCTAGGCTTTACTACAATATATGGTGACCAGTTAATGCAGTTCTGTCCTAAATGTGGAGGAGTGCTAGTACCTACCAAGAAGGATGGCAAAGAAATACTGAAGTGCAATAAATGTGGTTACGAGAAGGAACTCAGTGAAAAAGCGAAAAAAGAATACAGTGTGAAAGAAAAAGCTGATAAAAGCAACAAAGTCCTTACTACCTCCTTAGTGAGCGATAAAGGAGAAAGAAGGCTAGAGGAAGAACAACTAGAGCAGGAGAGAGAAGAATATTATAAGGAAATAGGACTTGAACTGCTCAGGGAAGAGTTTGAAGAAAGTGACGAATCTGAAGAGGAGTAAAGTACTAACTTAAAAACCTTCTAATCTTATCCGCATATTCTCTCATTTCATTTTCATCTTTATATCTGGTCTTATCCTCTATTGTGTGTATCTTAATACGGTCGCCTTTATATCTCGGAACCACGTGAAAGTGGATGTGAAACACTCTTTGCCCTGCTGCTTCATCATTATTTTGGATAACATTAACACCATCCGCACCCATCTTTTTTATTGCTATAGCAACCTTTTTTACTACTACAATAACTTTTTTTAATTCATCATCTGGAATCTCGTATATGTTATCGTAATGCTTTTTACTTACCACGAGTGTATGTCCTTTATGAATCGGATTAATATCTAGAAAAGCTAGCACATAATCGTCTTCATATACTTTTTGTGATTTAAGTTCACCTTTAATTATTTTACAAAATACGCAAGAATCCATTAAATCACCCGACATTAAAGTTAAAGCTTTAATCCCTATAAGTGTTAAATTAGAAATCATGAAGATATCATCCATCGAGGCAAAATATCTGGTAAAGATTGGTGGAAATGAATTGATTATACATCAAGCCAGAAATGAAAGAGGAGAAAAGATATATATATTCCAGACTTTAAAGAACATAAAATTGGGAGAAAGTGAAGAGTGGAAGGAAGACTTAAATAATGTACAGACTATAGACTCAAGAGACAAATTGCCTGATGATTTGAAAAAGATCCTTAGAAACGTGCTTAAATGACTTTTAAAAACGTCTTTATAAATATAAACTTACAAAGACATAAAAGGTGAGTTTTTTGGAAGAGAAATTTGACTTCATAATAACAACTGATCGCTGTCTAATGACTAACCATCATGGCAAGGAATTTTTAGGCTTCTTAGGTACTGGACCTGCAATAGGAATTCCTGAGAAGGCGTGGAAGTGGTTAGCTTGCCCTAAAATGAAGACAGATGAATTAGGAAGACCGAGAGAAGCACCTTACGGAATGAGGAAAATAGAAGCAGCACTAATCGACGCAGGTTATAAGGCAGCCATTATTGACCCAGACTATATTGGAAAATACTTACCACATGCTAAGGCCTTAATGTTGTCTCATCACGATTATTTTGCTTTTGGCCCTCCATCTTCCACATGGTGGGGGATAACAAAGAAGGAGCCTGTCAATTACAAGAGTTTCCAAGAGCTAATTCATAAACCGGAAATTAAGCAGGCAAAACAAAGAGGTATGAAGATTATAGCCGGGGGACCGTCAGTATGGCAATGGCTTTGGAGAACAGATATGATTGAAGAAGTAGAAGTAGATACCTTAGTAGACGGAGAAGCTGATACTTACATTGTAAAAATTGCCGAAATGATAATGAATAACGAACCGTTACCGAAATACGTGTATATTGGCGCGGAGGAAGCCCCTTCAGTAGATCAAATTCCTGAAATAAAAGGTGCTAGTGTTAATGGACTAATTGAAATAATGAGAGGATGTGCGAGATCTTGCAGATTCTGCTCCGTGACGTTAAGACCAACAAGGTATTACCCACTAGAGAAGATTGAAAGAGAACTACAAGTAAACGTTAAGAATGGCGTAAGACACGGGGTAATACATAGTGATGACGTTTTGTTTTACGGTGCAGTAGGAATACATCCTAGACCTGAACCGCTTATAAAACTGCATAAACTAGTTAAGAAATACTATAAGACCATAGCATGGAGTCATGCCAGCTTGGCAGCAATTCGTTACTCAGAAGAGAAGTACGGTCTTATCTCAAAGATAACAGAAATCGTATATGAAGACGGTCACCAGAACTACCTCGGCGTCGAAGTAGGAATTGAGACCGGATCCTCAAGACTTGCAAAAGAAATAATGCCCGCTAAATCGGCACCCTATAAAGTAGATGAATATCCAGAGACTGTAGAAGAAGCATTTAAGATAATGCATGATCACAACATAATACCTGCCGGTACCATGATAGTAGGATTGCCTGAAGAAACTGAGGATGATGTCTATAAGACTATAGAACTGGTTGATAACCTGAGGTCCTACCGTAGTATATTAGTTCCGATGTTCTTCGTACCTATGGGTTACTTCAAGAATAAGGACTGGTTCACTAAGGTTAAACTAAATGAGGCACATATTGAATTATATAAGAAAGTGTTCTGGCACGATGTATATTGGGCTGAGGATATCTTAAATAAGTTCTACCTTAAGTCACCCGTATATATGCCGGTAAGATGGACATTAAAGCTGTTCCTTAGAATTGCGAAGAAGCAAATGAAAAAAGTTGAAGCCCAATTGGAAGGTTACTTAAGGAAATAATCACTCCTTTTTAGGATATATGTAGTCTTTTGGTGCTGCACCAAATACCTCTAGGTACTTTCTGAGCACTTTAGGAATCTCCACCACACCATCCTCTCTTTGGTTGTTTTCCAGAATTGCAGTAATAGTCCTTGTACTAGCAATTGCTGTACTATTTAAAGTGTGGACATATCCCTTCTTGTTTGTCTTATAATCTACATATCTTATTTTCATTCTAAACGCTTGCCAATCCAAACAATTGCTACAACTCACCATCTCCCTAAACTTCGCTTGTGCAGGCATCCATACCTCTAAATCATACTTCTTTGCTGCACATGCTCCCAAATCACCAGAGGCAATATTTATAATCCTATAAGGAAGCCCAAGTCCTTGGAATATTTGTTCAGCATTTGAGATTAATTCCTCGTGATATTTCCAACTCTCTTCAGGAAGAGAAAATATGAATTGTTCCACTTTATGAAACTGGTGAACTCTGAATATTCCTTTCAAGTCCTTATTAGCTGCTCCGGCTTCCTTTCTAAAAGCAGGGCTAATACCTACAAACTTTAAGGGTAGCTTCTCCTTAGGAATATCCTCTTTAAAGAATAGAGCTGCTATGGGGTGCTCTGCTGTGGCGATAAGATATAGATCCTCATTCTCTATCTTATAGATAGCGTCTCTAAAAGTATCTAAGTCTATAACACTCTTAATGACTTCACCCCTCAACATATAAGGTGGTAAAACTAGAGTATATCCCCTAGAGGTCATTATATCTATCGCGTAGTTCAAGAGGGCGATATCTAACCAGACTATATCGCTAAACAGATAGTAAAACCTAGACCCTGCTACCTCTCCAGCCTTTTTTGTATCCCCCAACTTAAGGACGTTTTCTAACATATCCGCATGTCCTACAGGTTTCCACTTTATTACCTCATAATCAGCCTTTAATCCCTTAACTTGCTTGAGAAATTCATCAACGTCTTTCTCATAAACCTTGAACTTCCCCCAAACTTTTATCGGTACGCTGTAATTTTCATCGGGACCAATGGGCACTGAATCGTCCACTACGTTAGGTAGCTCGGAAAGAATCTGATCTCTTTCTTCTTCAATTTTCTGTAATTCTTTCTCTTTATCCTCTAGTATTTTCAACAATTCTTTAGCCTTTCTTATAAGTTCTTGCTTCTGTTCTTTCGGTGCTCTAGGGATTTGAGAACTTATTACGTTATGCTCATGCCTAAGCCTTTCTACTTCTTGTAGTGTAGCTCTCCACTGTTTATCTAATTCAACAGCTTTATCAACTAACGAAACGTCTATGAATCTTCGGCTTATACTCTCTTTCAACTTTTCAGGATTCGTCCTGAGTAGTTCCAATATACTCCAAGACACAAGTAAGAAATGGGTGAAAAGATTTTATGCCTTCTGTTCTTGTTGTTGCGTATCTTCGGTAGGTAAGCCGTAAGTTTGTACCCACATTTCTACTATATCATAACCATATAATTTCTTGAACTTTTCTCTGCCTTCAGGTGTCATCTTCAGAGGTGACCATACCGTTTCTAAATCTATATCAACCTCCACAGATTTTGCAGGAACTGTCTCCTTTATCACTTGTTCCACAGTATAAATCAGGTCATCTACGACAGGACATCCGGGTGCAGTTAAACCAAGTTTTATGTAAACGTCTCCTTCGTCTGAAATTTTCAACTCATATATTAGCCCTAAGTTGACTATGTCTACTGGGATTTCAGGATCATAAACTTGAGTTAATGCTTCCATGATTTTCTTTTTCCACTCTTCTTTGTTGACTTCAACCATCTTTAACCCAGTTAAAATATGTTAAAACAAGTATTAACTCTTTGCGTTTAACTCTTTTTCTTTCTCTTTTTCTATGACTATATCGTTATAGGATCTGTAAAAACAAGTCTTATTCCCCGTATGGCAGACCGGTCCTATCGACCGCACCAACAAGACTATTGCGTCTCCGTCACAGTCTATCTTAAAGTCTTCTACGATTTGATAATGTCCGCTTGTCTCCCCTTTAAGCCACAACTTCTTTCTGCTCAGAGACCAAAAATGAGCGTAACCTTCGGTTAGAGTCCTAATCAAAGCTTCTCTATTCATATGTCCTACCATTAATACCTCTTTCGTTTCAACATCTTGGAGGACGGCTATTATTGTAGAATCTGTATGCCTGAACCAGAACTTTTCAGCTATTTTAGTAGCCTCCTCTAGGCTTAGCTTAATCACTTTTTCATCCACCTATATAGGTTACCTAAAAAGATCTTTCCAATTTTACTACTTTTTTCTGGGTGAAATTGTGTGCCTACAATGTTACCTGAACAAATAATAGCGGGGTAAGCAATTCCGTAAATGGTTGTAGCTCTAACGATACTTTCGTCTTCGGGGTATGCTACGTAACTGTGGACGTAATAAACGTACTGGTTGTTTAACCCCTCAGTGAGCGGACAAGTAAGGTCAGTTACAATTAACTTATCCCATCCTATATGTGGTAGTTTTAACTTATCCTTTCCGTTGTTTTCGATCTTATCTACTTTGCCCTTAAACCAACCTAACCCTTTGGTTAAACCGCCCTCAGTTCCTTCTTCGAACATTATCTGCATTCCTAAGCACACACCCAAAAAGTAAGTGCCTCGTTTTCTGAGGTCTTCTAATAGCTCTTTATGTGAACTCAGATAACTTGCAACTGCATTGAAAGAACCTACTCCAGGGAATACTATCAGGTCTTCGTTACCTTCGGGTTGAGAGTTTACCGAAACTTCAAAGCTTACCCTTTTCAACCCAGCTGAAATACTGAAAAGGTTACCCACACCGTAATTTATGACGGTGGCCTTCATTACTCTTTCATCCTCCTTTTTAACTCCTCATAAACATCCTCTGGTTTCACATTAGATACAGCCATTAAAACTAATAAATGATAAAGAAGGTCTGCAACCTCTTCTACAAGACGCTCCTTCGTTTCGGCTAAAGCTGCTACAATTACTTCGCTTGCCTCCTCACCAACCTTCTGAGCTATATAAGGCTTCCCTTTCTGGTACAATTTTACTGTGTAACTACCCTCTTTCTGCGATGAAATCCTGTCCTCAATTATCTCATATAACTTGTCTAATACCTCATTACCTGCCATATCTGGCACCTATACTCTTAGTATGAAATTCGAAACCTTCATACTTAGCTAAGATTATAGCGGACTGTATTAATTTGTCATCCGGCTTCTCAAGATTGGCGTACATAATGGGCTTTAAAAAATCATAAACAGTGACCCCTCCCCTAAATCTAGCCCATTGATTAGTAGGTAGAATATGATTAGGACCTGCAGCATAATCTATAATAGCCGGTGGAGTAGAGCCTAGACTTACCGCGCCTGAGTTAGAAACAATATCTAAATATCTCTTGGGGCTAGTGACATACAAAGAGAGATGTTCAGGGGATATCTCGTTAGCAATCTTTATAGCTTCCTCAACACTACTCACTTTAATGAGGTAGTACACGTTCCTATCCCTTTCTAGTTCACGCTTTACTTCATCAACTATATTCTGGGAAGTGGTTAGAAGGACTATAAAAGTCGATAATCCATGTTCGGCTTGAGCCCTCATATCTAGAATCAAGTCCTCAACCTTTGCTGTATCGTCCGCAATAATTACTAACTCGGTAGGGCCCTCAATTCCGTCTATTCCTATATCCCTACTCACTAAAAATTTCGCAGCTTGAACATATATGTTACCAGGACCTACAACTTTATCTACTTTCTTAACTGATTCCGTACCGTAAGCAAAAGCTGCTATCGCTTGTGCACCGCCTAATCTATAGAGCTTTTTCACGGCTAACTTCTTAGCGATATAGCATATCGCAGGGTCTATCTTAGACGGTGGAGTAGCTGCGTAAATCTCATTAACACCAGCTACCTTTGCAGGAATCCCTGCCATCAACAAAGTAGACGGGTAAGCCTTATTCCCGCCGGGTACGTATATGCCTACTTTCTCTATTGGTTTCCAGATTACACCAAACTCTACTCCCTTTGAGTTACCTCCAGCGTTATAGGGCTTAATAGTTTCATGAAATTCGACCAGCTGTTCGAATATGTAGTCTATAGCATCTTTAAGCTCTGGGGATATCCTTAACGCAAGTTCGTCTACCTTATCCTCTACTACAGAATCTAACTTCACATGATCCAGCTTCTCCTCTAGCTCAAGTAATGCTTTGTCGCCTTTTTCCCTAACTAGCTTAATTATTTCCTCCACTGTGGGTATTGCTTTAGTGAAATCGTTAGGTCTGTTTTTAGGTAATTCACTCGAAATCATAATCTTACCTCCAACCCTTGGGACTTTAAATACATTTTAAGGTTTTGTATCCTTATTACTCCATCATGAAAAACTCCCGCAGCCAAAGCAGCGTCGGCTACTTTTAAGGCTTCTAAAAAATGAACCTCTTTACCAGCTCCTCCGCTCGCTATTACTGGAATATTAACCGCTTCTGAAACCATCTTAGTTAAGGTAATGTCATATCCCTCCCTAGTCCCGTCCCTATCTATACTCGTGAGAAGAATTTCACCAGCTCCTAAAGATTCAACTTCTTTAGCCCATCGTATCGTGTTTAATCCCGTGTCATAACTCCCAGATCTGGTGAAGACTTTGTACTCATCATCTACTTTTTTAGCATCTATTGCAACTACTACTGCCTGAGAACCAAACTGTAGTGCGGCCTCGGTAATTAGTTTCTTATTCTCCACAGCTGCAGTGTTTATACTCACTTTATCAGCCCCGTTTCCAAGGATAGTTGATACGTCATCAATAGTCCTTATACCACCCCCTACAGTCAAGGGGATTGAAAGAACACTAGCTGTGTTCTTAACCACTTCTAACAAAGCCCTCCTACCTTCAATTGTAGCAGTAACATCTAGGAAAACTATCTCATCAGCTCCTTCATCTTCATATCTCGCTGCTAATTCCGTAGGATCCCCTTTGTCCTTTAAATCTAGGAAATTAACTCCTTTAACAACCCTACCTTTTTTCACATCTAAACAAGCGATAATACGTTTTGCCGTCATAAGCTCCCCTTCAGACTTAATACGTCTTGAGAGATAATTCTACTTGCCTCGTATAAAGACATACCTAAAGCCTTGAAAGATGCCTCAATAATATGGTGAGTGTTTGTACCCCTTAGTTGAATTACGTGTAGGTTTACTCCACAGTGATAAGAAAACGTTTGAAAGAAGTGGAAAACGTTCTCTATTGCTAATCCTCCAATTTCGCTTCGCTGAAGATTTAACTCTATATTACTTACTCCCCTTCCCGAGATATCCACTGCCACTAGGACTAACGCGTCGTCCATTGGAACTATCTCGTTAGCAAACCTCCTTATTCCCCTCTTATCACCTAAAGCCTCCTTGAAGGCTTCTCCCAACGTTATAGCAACGTCCTCTACTACATGATGGTCATCATAACCTAGCTTGTCCTCGGCAATAACCGTGGAAGTCGAGTTCATGTAATATAGTAAAGTGGATAACATATGAGTAAAGAACTTGACTGGAGTTTGTACCCTGACTTCGCCTTTCTGATCAATATCTAATTCGATTTCTACCTTGGTCTCCTTTGTTTCTCTGACCTTTTTAACACTCCTATTATACAACTTTTACACCCCTAAGACTACCATTATAGAAGCTCATACCAATTATAGCATAATCGAAACCGAAAACCTTAAGCTTCATCAAATCCTCAATAGTGGATACTCCTCCTGCATATTCCTTAACTCCCTTGGTTATATTAACATATTTCTTTACGCTTTCATCTATCCCGCTCTTCGTGCCCTCTTTAGGAACGTAAGTAAATATAAAACCATAAACATCAAAAGATAGTATTTCCTCGACCTTTATCTTTCTCCTCTCTTTCCATCCTTTTATTAAAACGTCCCCTTGTTCATTGTAATCTATGGAGAGTAAAATCTTATCTTTACCCACTTCACTCCAAATTTTCTCGAAAGTTTCTCTATTCGTAACGGGTAAAGTAGATAGAACTATGAAAGAACATTCATTAGCTATTTTTTGGGCTTTGTCTAAGCTCCTTATTCCTCCTCCTACTTGTGTGTGTTCGAATCCAATTTCTTTACAAATCATCTTTATAATTTTCTCGTTGTTACCGACTCCCTCTGCCGCATCTAAATCGACTAAGTGCACTTTCTTATATCCCTCGCTGTATATTTGTTCAGCTATACGCAAAGGATCTCCCAGAATTAGTCCAGAGCCCCTCTGACCCTTAATTCTCTTTACGGCTTTACCTTCACTGATATCTATACTGGGAATGACCTCTAAACTCATTTTATCACCTTTTCTATGTCGACTATTACTATATCACGTGCACCGTTAGCCACTACCTTTCCGATTATCTCGGGAAGGGAGTCTTCATCTATCACCGTGATTACTTCCCATGCATCACTCTTAGCCAATTTAGATAGAGTGGGAGAAAGCATTGCGGGGAGAACAGAGAGCACTTTGTCCAGCTTTTCGTCAGGTACGTTCATAAATACCATCTTCTTGTTTCTCGCAAATAAAGCACCTTTCATTAGGGTAAGTAGAAGGTTTATCCTTTCGGCTTCTTCACTTTTTATCCAATCTTTATTTCCTATTACCACAGCCCTACTTTCCATAACAGTGTCTATTGCCTTCAGACCATGGAGTTTCAAAGTAGTCCCGGTGCTCATTACATCGATTATCGCATCAGCAGCCCCTAAAGAGGGCATTACCTCAGCTGCCCCACTTATCTTAACTAATTTAGCTTTTATCCCCTTTTGAGCTAAGTAGTTTCTAGAAATATTAAAATACTTCGTCGCTATTCTGATTTCCCCTCTAATCTCCTCTGGAGAATTAATACCCCAAGATACTGGCACGGCGAGAACTATTTTAGCCTTACCGAAGTCCAGATGTACTAACTCCTCAACGTCTACACCTGATTCCAAGACGTAATCAAAACCGGTTATACCTAATTCCGCAGCTCCCGCTTCAACTATATTGGGAATGTCCTCCGTCCTGACCATAACTAGCTGTACTCCTTCCCAGTTAGTCGGTACTATTAATGCTCTCTCGTCACTAGCTAGGGGCTTAATACCCACACTGTTTAGGAACTGTAAGACAGGTTGTTGTAGCCTACCCTTGTTTGGTATTGCTATTTTCAAGGATCTCACCCAAGGTTTTTACAAGTAGTTCACACTGTTCTTTTGTTCCAATTGATATTCTATAATAGCCAGAAATCAAATTCCTTATAGCAATGGATTTAGCCATAAGTGGGGTAAATAAATCCCTATTATCTTTTACGAAAATAAAATTAGTGTAGGAGTTAAACACTTTTAACCCGAGCCCCCTTAACTCTTTGATTAAATACTCTTTGTTGGTGTTTATCTTGTTAACGACTTCCTTTACATAAGAAGGATCCTCTAATGCCTTAATCCCAGCGATTAGACCGGGTAGTGAGACGTCGAAAGGCGTCGAAGTCTTCTTTAGTGCTTTCACTACTTCTTCATTTCCTATTAAATAACCTACTCTAAGAGATGCCATGGAAAAAGCTTTACTTAAAGTCCTAACTATTAACACATTCGGATAGTCGTAGATCATCCTTGCAAAAGTCTTCCCGTAGAATTCGTAATACGCTTCATCAATAACTATAAACCCTCTAACATTTGTAGCGAGCTCCTTAACCAACTCCTCATCTAACATCGGTGAGCCCGTGGGGTTATTCGGATTATCAATTATTACAAGTCTTGCAGCTTTACTCTCGCTTAACAGTCTCTCCCTATCTTCATACCACCATTCTTCACCTTCAATAAGTTTAATCTTCACGTGGTTGAGTCCTCTTACTGACGAGTAAACCTTGTACATGCTATATGCAGGGTAATTAGTTACAACTTTGTCTCCAACTTGGGCTAAATTGTAAAATATTGACCTCAAAGCCCCGTCTCCACCTGGAGTAGGAAAGATGTTTTCTGGCTCTACTTTATTATAGTCAGCTGCTAAGGCTGAAAACCTCTCAGATAATTCTGGGTGCTGGTATCGATTAGCGTAAGGTAAATACTTCTGTATAGCTTCTAATATTTGCGGAGGGGGTGAATAAGGAGACTCGTTTAAGTGAAGCCTTATCCCATCCTTTATATCATCAAAATTATATTCTTCTGACTCCAGTAGCCAAGGATATATAAGTTCTTTCACGGTTGGTGCAATAGGAAACCCTACATATATCACTCTGTTGTAAAAATAAGCTTTACTCTGTCATGATAAAAGGACAACCTTAATTTTACCGTTTCCACTTTTCCGTTTATATGGATATAATCGAAAGAATTCTTCAGAAACCAAGGTTAATTAAGAGTTATTACTACGGGGTTAATTTGGTAATAGTAATTAACGCCGCTGAAAAGTTGTACGCTGAGGGGAAAAAGCCTTGTATAATCAACTTTGACAAAATTAAGTGGGAGTTTTACCCATACGAGATCAAATTCAAGATGTTTTGTGATAATGACTCAGAAAACTTGGTCTTTGAGGCGGAAAAAGTCAGTGAAATACCGCTGAAGTTCAGACTCGTTACGTCTGCTAAGGTCTTTAACATTAATTGTGACATAGCGACCGTAGAAAGGATCGGAAATAACTTATATAAAATATTATTAGATGGAGAAGTCCTCACTTTCCAAGTTAAAGAGGGCAAGTTAACCGAGAGAGCTATGAACAGAATCGATGAGGAAATCCTAAACCTTTTAAACGAAAATGGAGGAACCATGACCGTAAAAGAATTAGTAGATATTATCTCGTTTAAGCTGAGGGTTAGTAAAGATTACGTCAGAAACGAACTCGCATTCCTAAAAACTTCCGGAAAAGTTGAGATAGAAAAAAGTACAGTTAAACTTATTGGATAAATATAGCTGGTTTTAACGGTAATGCGTCTTTCTTATACTTGCTTTTGTCCATTTCTTTAACGCTCCTTATCTCGATCTCTTTACCGCCAAGTTTGTACTTAAGGTAATTAGCGCCTTCTCTTAGTATTTCTTCTTCGTTAAAGTCGTGTCCAAGAACAAGTTTACGCATCTTATCATCTAAACTTCTTGCTTCCTCGAATATTTTTTGGTACAACTTAGCGTCGAATTTCTCTTGAGTCTTATTCTTCTCTATAAACTCTTTCATACTTCCTCCTCTTGATACTACTTCTAATGCACTTCTTAATAACGAAAGTTCGTGAGGCGTTGCCACGAATATACGAACAACTTTTGGAGTTCCTTTATACACGTTTAATATCGACTGAATATCTTCAAGGACTTTCTTATGATATTCATGAATTAAGTCGACTAACATATCTACCGAAGTCTCGGGTATCTCAGGCCATTTCTCTACACTGACGAAAGTCTCATGCCCCAACTTGTGCCATACTTCTTCAGCAAAGTGAGGAGCGAAGGGCGAAATCATCTTGATCCATACTTCCAGAATCTCCTTTACTAATTTTCCATTAGGTTCCTTCCCTTCAGCCCTTACCATTTCCGTATACTCGTTCAGATAAGAAGAGAAGTTATAGAGCAGTTCATTTAGGGCATTTCTCAGGTCTAAGTTCTCAAGATATTTAGTAACGTTTATCACCATCTGGTTGAACTTATTCTTTATCCACTTCTCTGGAAAGCTTTCTTCACTTCCCTTGAACTCATCTACTTTCTCAATTAAATCGTAATAGTTCCTTAACGCGTCTGCTACTGATTTAGCATAGCTATCACTGAAGTTCACGTCGGAGCCCATATCGGCAGTAGAGGTTAGAGTAATCCTAACAACATCTGCTCCGTACATTCTTATAGCTTTTCTCAGAGGAATAATGTTTCTTAATGATTTACTCATTTTTTTACCTTCTAGAAGAACGAACCCGTTTACAGCGATAGCTTTAGGCCATAATTCTTCTGGGAATATTGCAGCGTGGTTGAAGATGAAGAAAGATAAATGATTAGGTATTAAGTCCTTACCACTGTGCCTTACGTCTAGCGGGTACCAATACGTAAATTCTTTTCTCATTTCCTCTATTACTTCTTTCGGAATTCCAGTAGAATTCGAAATAGAGAAAGGATCACCTTGCCCTAACATTACATAGTCCCAAAAGTCCAAAGTCAATTGTGAAGGCTTAAGCCCGTACTTCTTTATAAGGTGAGCGACTGTATAATAGGCCATATAAATGGTTGAATCACTTAAGCTCTCAATGATCCACTTCTTGTCCCAAGGTAAGGGAGTTCCCAATCCCCTTGTCCTTGCACAAGCCCTTTTCTGTAACCAGTCCGCTACAAACTCAAAGTCTTTACGGGCCTCAGGAGGTATGAAAATCATCTTAGATATTAATTTCTTAGCTAGGGCTTTCCACTGCAGGTTACCATAATCTAAGAACCACTGGTCTTTTAGAATCTTTACTACGACCTCGTTACCGCACCTACAATAGACCGGTCTATTCATTATCTCATAAATTTTCCTTCCTAGTTTCTTCTCTATCAGGAACTCAGTTATCTTCAGCCTCGCGTCTGGTACACTTAAACCCACTAATCCCTTAACACTCTCTCTGAATTCAGGTCTAGCCAACTCAACGATATTCTCTTTCATTCTACCCTTATTATATTCCGTTCTATACACTTGTTCCGTTAGTTTTTCTAAGTCCTCCTTGCCTTTGGGATTAGTCTTATCCACTACTTCTTTAGCTAACGCATCCCCTTGTCCTTCAACCGTAATTATAGATATTACGGGCATGTCCTGCTTAATCTTTTTGAGGTAGTAGTAGTCAAAAGGTGCATGAGCTGGGACACTCATTACTACTCCAGTGCCGGTCATCGGATCTACGAAGTCCGCACCCAATATCGGGATTGTTTTACCAGTGATTGGGTTTACAGCATTATGTTTAGTTAGTTCTGAACCTTTCAAAGTAGTTATGGTCTTGACATTATCGATCTGGAAGGAAATCTTAAATGCAGCCCTTTCACTCATAACATACTTCTTACCGTCCATTTCGACTATTGCGTAATTGACGTCAGGATTAACCCAGATCGCGACTGCCCCGAATACAGTCTCAGGTCTCAAAGTCGCTGCAGGAAAGATACCTAAGTCGGAGTCAAAGTAGATAAGCGTAAACTCTCCTATTTCGGGCTCCATGTCTCCTTTTGTATCATGCATACCTACGGGGATGTGATGAACAGGACACCAACCTACCGGGTGTGTATCCCTAACTATGAAACCCTTTTGCTGAAGCTTATTAAACTGCCAGACTATAAACGAAGAGAACTCGGGGTCTATTGTAGTAAACTCCCTTCTCCAGTCTATGCTGAGACCGATTCCTTTCATCGCTTTCTTAATTTCCTCTTTGAAGTAATTGGCCATAAATAACGGGTCTACCAGTTTAGAAATTACGTCATCAGGTATCTCATATATATTCTTAAAGATGTCTATTAGCTCTTTGTCTCCTTTTGCTACGTCATCGGCCATAGCTATAATGGGTGTTCCAGTATAATGGAAGCCCATGGGAAAAAGTACGTTATAGCCCCTCATTCTCATAAATCTGGCGTAAATATCACATGTTACGTAAGTCCTACCGTGACCTAAATGAAAGGGAGAGTTAGGATAAGGAAATGCAACTGTCGTATAGAATTTTTTACGAGAATAATCAGGATTAGCCTCGAAGAGTTTTATATCCTCCCAAGCTTTCTGCCATTTTTGAGATATCTCGTTAAGAAAATCAGAAAACCTTTTAGGTGCTGATATAAGGGTCACCAAAAGAGCTATATATTGTAGATATTTAAAGTATACTGTGTTTACTAGAGAAGGCGACGATGGTTCCACTAATGTAATTAACAAAAGAGTCGGTAAAGATTCCCCTTTGGTTAATCTATTAGGAGATTTAGACGAACTAAATTCTTATTTAGGTTATTTAGTTTCAAAACTACCCTGGGAGGACATGAAAAACGACATCAAGAAAGTCCAATACACGTTATTTGAGATAGGAGAAGACCTCTCAACTAACGGTGTAAAGAAGAGAATAACTATGGACTACGTAAAGTGGCTCGAGGATAGG
This sequence comes from Stygiolobus sp. RP850M, assembly GCF_037389295.1. Classification (NCBI taxonomy): domain Archaea; kingdom Thermoproteati; phylum Thermoproteota; class Thermoprotei; order Sulfolobales; family Sulfolobaceae; genus Stygiolobus; species Stygiolobus sp. RP850M. The sequence continues at coordinate 81,923 of NZ_JBBHKU010000072.1, forward strand.
ACTGTAGCTTATAGGAAGGAAACCGGACCGGTTAGGTTATTTGTAATACCGGGAGGTTCTGAAGAAGCCTCACTCATCCACATAACTAGGAGCGTATGCAGGCGAATAGAAAGGAATACTGTAAAATATTCCAAGGAACTTCCGGAAATGAACAAGATGATAATTACGTATTTGAATAGACTTTCCTCACTGCTCTTCGCAATGGCTTTAGCCGCAAACAAGAGAAAAGGTGTAGAGGAAAATGTTTACGACATAGGCAAGTTCTGGTGATAATTCAACAAACCAGCTGATATCAAGAGTTCACAGTTCTTACATATTTCCCTTCCGTAGCTGGTCGGCTCCCCACAAATCTTACACGTAGGTAACTCTTCTTTTAACTGTGTCTGATTTCTAACCTTCTCAGCTAGTTTGTCGAACTCCTCAAGAATAGTCAATAATGTACCAGGTTTTTTATCCTCTAGCATGTAAAGGAGCTCCCTCACTTTGGCTCTCAACGTCGGTCTTGTAGATATGTAAGGACATTCTAGTTCTTGGAACTGGTAACTGCTATAATAGGCATAAAGTGTAGTCTCCCACTCATAGACCTTTCTTAACGGTTTTACCCTCAGGACGAATTTCGAACTCAATTTTATGGGTTTGTCTGCAAACCTTATCAACCTGAGCAAGTCGCCCCTAATCAGATTAATTACTATAGCCTGAACTTCGTCATCCAGATTATGACCGGTAGCGACGTAATCAGCAGAGACCGCTCTACCTGCATTATTAATTAATTTCCTCCTAAAGCCTCCACAAAAAGTACAAGCTGATACGTTTAACCCCTTACCGATGGAATATTTCATCATTTCATCTAACGTATAACCTACACTCTGCTTGAAGCTGTCTTCTATTAACTCAATTCCGAGAGAGGAAAGGTATTTTCTTAACTGCTCAATTTGCTCTCTTCTGTTATAACCATGAATCCCCTCAGTTATGTTGTAAGCAATTAACTTTTGAGTATCTATAAACGACGCCAAAGTGTCCGCTAATACGTAACTGTCTTTGCCTCCAGACACTGCAAGAAGTATTTTGTTTGCCTTATCTAGACCTATCTTTAAACTCTCCTCCTTCACCCTCGCCCTCACATCTTCAATAAAGCACTTTCTACAAAGTCTCTTACCACTATGTGGTTGGTATACCTCTGCTTCCCTAGCTTTACATACATCGCATATCATTTCTCTTTCACTCTGCCTTCAACCATTTTAGTCCCACTTACCACCTCGTCAATACTATGAATAGCACAGCCTTGGTTCTCAAGGGTTTGCTTAACTTCTTCAAAGTTTATGTTAGTCCCTTCGATCACTATCATTAATCCCATGGTCTCCACGTCCATATCGGTAACGCTTATGTTTACCCCCTCTACTCCCTCTAAGGAAGCGACCTTCTCGGCTAGGTCTACTAACGAAGTCCCCCTGATAGGCTTTAAGACATCAAGGACAAGTCTTCTTATAGCCAATTTATGATCAGCTGATCATATGTGAAATTCTCATTAAAAACTTGACCTACTTATAAGGTAAAAATAGGGTTAAAAATTTAAAAATAAGCGAATACCCCTTTAAAAGTGGGGGGTTAGGGTATGATGGGGGTAATAAGCACACCTAAGGTAGTAGGAAAGCAAGTTTACGGATCATTGTACGAGTGTGACCCTAATATCTTAAAAGACAGGGAAGCTTTGGAGAAGATTGTGAAAGACGCTGTAACAATAGGGAATATGACACTTTTAGACATAAAGTCGTGGAAGATAGGTGATGGCGTAAGTGTTGTAGCGATTGTACTTGAAAGTCACGTTACAATACACACGTGGCCCGAATATAACTTCGCTACTGTTGACGTGTATTCTTGTGGTGCACACACAGATCCTAAGAGAGCCTTCCAATATATAGTCGAGCAATTAAAGGCAAAAAAATATACTATGAATGAGGCTGATAGATCATCCGAGTTCTGATAGTAGGAGGAGGAATAGCTGGGTTACTTACCGCATATCATGTAAAGGACGTAAGCCCTGTTGTTTTTGACAGAAGGTATTCAGTAGGAAAGAAATGCACTGGAATAATCAGTAGGTCAACATTTGAGAGATTAAATGTGTCTAAAGAGTTTTTAGATAGAGAATTCAAGACAATTCTTCTTCACTATAAGAACAAGGTAATTGAAATTAGAACAAATGTAGTGAGACTTAACAGAGTTAATTTAGAAAAGTATTTGTCGGAGAACGTTAGCTTAAGGTTAAAAAGTGATGCAAAAATCGTTAACGAGTCTGCGGTAATCTGTAATGGAGAGAAGATAGAAGGACTTGTGATCAATGCCTCAGGGTGGAAAGGCGATGCCAGATGGGTGAAAGCTATCGAATATTTAACAGAGCCCATAGACTCGGAAGCAATTGAAGTCTTCTTTGATGATAGAAATAAAGCAGGCTTTTCATGGATAGTTCCCTTACCTTACGGAACGCTGATAGGAGCGATGGGTTATAAAAATCCCGAAAATTTTATCCCAGAAATTAATAAGAAAATAATAGAAAAACACGGTGGGGGGATACCTAGACCAAAACCGACCTATGTTAGAAGAGGTATTGGAGACGTATTGGGATTAATAAAAATATTCACCGGAGGTGGTATCTTCTCCATATCCGAAATTTTACCCTCAATAAAGAAGATAGTATACGAAGGGGATGAAAACGAGCATAGAGAAAAATTCAAAAAGTTATCGAAAGAGATCAGAAAGCAACATAACATATTATCTCTAACTGAGAAAGTCTGGAGCTTAGCTTTGAAATTCGGTTTTACAGTTTTTAACGGAAAAACCATATATGCAAACGAGGAGTTCGACTTACACTCACTTTTTGTCAGGAGAAGCCTCACTCCTCTTTCTCACTAAATTGTAACAACCTTCGCCTTTCTCGATAATTCCCATTTCAATTAATTTAGCTATCGTAGTCTCGGGCTCTTTAACCCCTAGTGCCTTCAACTCTCTGACAGCTAATATTTCCCCTACTGAAATTACGTTCTTGAAGTACTTTATTGCAATATTTATGTCGTCTTGTGATGACATTAGTTCACCTTATAAGAACCCTTTCAATCTAATTTATTCGATTATGTCAATAAAACCTTATCTACAATTAGTGAGGATACATAACGTTATAGGTTCCGCATTGTCCGCACTAATGGGCTATTTAGTAGCTTCAGAATGGCATATAATCCCAGTCCGGATGATAATTTCCTCTTTAGTCGTTGCTCTCATCGCTGCTGGTGGTTATGTAATCAACGACGTGTATGACGTGGAAATAGATCGTATAAACAAACCCTACAGACCTATACCTTCAGGGATTGTTAGCCTACAGACTGCGAAAAACTTGGCTTATGCAACATCAATAACGGGAATACTTTTGTCCCTTATTCTTGGTATCTTTCCTGCATTTGTAGCCTTGATTACGGTGATCTTACTATTCGAATATGCGGTTTCCTTGAAGAAAAGCGGGCTAATAGGTAATTTGATAGTAGCTTCAACATCAGCTTTATCAGCCTTTTACGGGGGTCTGGCGTACTTTACTGGAAATTGGCTCTATTTTGTCTCGATCCCCACTTTGTACATATTTTTCTTCACTTTGTCTAGAGAATTCATAAAAGGAATTGAGGACTATGAAGGAGATAAGGCTAATAACGTGAGGACCCTAGCTGTAAGGTTAGGGATAAGCAAAGCTTGGAAAATCTCTAAGGCAATTCTAGTAGGGTTAATGATAACGTCTCCTCTTCCTTATTGGTTAGGCTTTAATATAATATATCTTATTTTGATTTTAATCTTAAATTTCCTATTAATTTACGTTATCCTTCTTAAAGAGACTATGGAAAACTCTTCCAAGGCTAGGGGTGTGTTGAAAGTATACGCAATAGGAACAATGATAGCTTTTATACTAGGAAGTTTGCCTGTTAGGCTCTAGTTCAACGTGCCAGATTCAATCAAATAGTTAAAGATTTGTCAAAGGTCTTCCTAAAACCACTTTTTATACCTACTGCCCTTATTACCAAATTACCTTTCTTGTTTAGAGGTAAACCTACTTTAATATCTAGCGTGTCTGAAATTTTTACGTCGTTAAACATTTTGTAACTAATAGAAAGCCCGTTGAAGAGAACGTTCACTATAACTTTATCTAGTTCTATCTCGCTTAAGTTAGTAATTATCACATCTAGAGAATCTTTATCTACTTTAGAGTCGACCTCAAGGACTATTCTAGGTATCTTATAGTTAATACTGTAAAAATTGTAAATATAAGCTAGGGATCTTGAGTTACTTTCAGACATATACCTAACGTAAATCTCTCCTTGTTTTCTCATAGTAATCTCTTCAACTTCGTTTTCGCTTGTTATCAGGTAGCTATCTACAAACAATCTAGCGTTCTTACCCACATTCTTAGCTATTAAGTGGCATTCTCCATCACAGTTAAACTTCATTTCCTCCCCGGGCTTCAAGACCAGAATTCCAGCCATCAGATCATATTTAGTTTCAAACTTTTCCGCTCTGTAGAACGTAACGTGACCTATGCAATCCAGCGAAATCTCGTGGATACCTTTATACGTGATGAGAAATTCGTTCCTACCTGGTTTAACTAAAGGGGAAATGTCATAGATTATAGACGAAATTTTTCTACTTCCGTTCTCTACTTCTATGTTAGGTCTGAACTCCTTAGTTAATGAAAAATCGTTTAACCAGAGTCTCCACTTTGGCTCTACGTTTTTGTCCCGCTCTATGTTCAAGATTATATAAACCTTCTCTGGTTTGCTGTCGATATTTATAACGTATGTAAATTCTTTCAGGGCTGTGTTAAGTTTCGTAGGTGTAGTAAAGAAGTCATAATCAATAGTCCCGTCAAAGGAGCCCTTATCGAATGTTACCATATTTCCAATTGGCATATTATTAATACCTTAACCACCAAAAATAAAGTGAATGATAGGGAAAGTTCTTGCCCTCATCAATAGGTCCGACGTAGTAGTTGAAGTGTTAGACTCACGTGAACCTGACCTTACTAGATCAAGGAAAATAGAAGATGTATCGAGAAGAAAAGGTAAAAAACTTCTTATAGTTCTCAACAAAGGTGACTTAATTCCGTTAGACGTGTTACAGAAATGGAAAGAGTACATAGAAAGAAAGGATAAAATACCAACAGTTTACATATCCGCAACCGGTCACTTAGGTACTAAAATCCTTAGGGATAAAATCAAGGAACTTTTAGGGGGGAAACGAGAAGGGATCGCTGTACTCGTAGGATATCCTAAAACGGGTAAATCGTCTATGATAAACGCACTAAAAGGGAGACATTCGGCAACAACCTCAAAGTTTCCAATGAGCTATGGTTATACTAAATCCGTTCAACTCTTCCGAGTTGACTCAAGATTATACATATGGGATACGCCAGGTATAATTCCACCAGACGGGAATGAATTAGAGCGAATTATAAGGGGGATTAACGTGGACAAGCTAGAAGACCCGGTAAGAGCTGCGAAGCTTCTCTTTGACAGAATACAACAATTTGACCCTAATGTAATTAAAAACGTTTACAAACTTGATTATTCCGACTATTACGATTTCTTAAACAGACTAGCACTAAAGCGTGGATGGATATACAAGACCACAAAAGAACCTAATATTGATGAAGCTGCAAAGGTACTAATTAGAGATTATCACGATGGCAAAATAATTTATTATACCTATCCACCAGATATAAAGACAAATGATAAAAGTAGTAGTGCTTGACGCGGACAAGACCCTCTGGGATCACCCTAATATATCCGACCTTAAACCCCCTCTAAAATTAGTTAACGAGAATAGCTTAGAAGACTCAAGTGGAAGTAAGGTAACTTTATTCCCTGGCGTAAGAGAAACTCTTCAAGAACTCAAAGACACGGGTTTTTATCTCGTATTAGTAACGTGGAACATTCCTGAAAAGACCGAAATTGTGTTGTCAACACTTAAGCTGAAGAACTATTTCGATCTGATCGTCTCAAGGGAGTATCCTTTCAAATTCATTTACATAAGCCATATAATCTCCTTGCTTAGACAGTCAAAGAAAGTTGAGATCAAGCCTGAGGAGATTTTGTTTGTTGATGATCGCAGAGTTCATTTCGGAAACACTTGGTTATATGTAGGTAATGTAAACTGTTTAGAGATGTGGGGGGATATTAATAATCACAAACAAATCATAGAAAAAATAAAAAGTATTTATAATTCAGAGAAGTTAAGTGAAAAGAATTACAGTAATATTTAAAAATTTAAAATTCATTCACTTCTGTCTGTGAAAAAGATGATAGGTGACTGTACCCTCCAAGTCGACTAAATTTTCTCCTAAATTCTCGATCAAGAGGGAAAACAGGAGAAAGAATGTATTTGAATATTCTATCATGCAACCTACTTCTATTAGGGGTGTGTGATTATGCCAAGTGGTGCTAGAATTCTAGTCGATTCTCTAAAAAGAGAAGGTGTAAAGGTAATTTTCGGTATACCAGGGTTATCAAACATGCAAATATACGACGCCTTTGTCGAAGACATACAAAATGGAGAACTTAGACACGTTCTAATGAGACACGAACAGGCTGCCGCTCACGCTGCCGACGGTTACGCAAGAGCCTCCGGAGTACCCGGAGTATGCACAGCGACTTCAGGTCCCGGAGCTACAAACCTTGTAACTGGGTTAATAACTGCCTATTGGGACTCATCACCAGTAATAGCGATAACCGGACAAGTACCCAGATCCTCAATTGGAAAAATGGCATTCCAAGAAGCTGATGCAATGGGTGTATTTGAGCACATTACAAAATACGTGGTGGAAGTAAAGAAAATCGAAGAAATTCCGTTATGGGTTAAAAATGCGTTTTATATAGCCACGACCGGAAGACCTGGCCCTGTTGTAGTGGATATTCCAAGAGATATATTCTATGAGAAAATGGACGAGGTTAAGTGGCCAGAGAAGCCTATTGTAAGGGGTTACAAAGAGTTTCCGACAATAATAGACAGACAGAAGCTAAAGAAAGCTGCCGAGATCCTGATAAACGCTGAAAGACCCATAATACTTGCTGGAACTGGAGTAGTCTGGTCTAATGCCACACAAGAAGTTTTGGAACTCGCAGAGCTACTTCATATGCCAATAATCTCAACATTTCCCGGTAAGTCAGCGATACCTCACGATCACCCATTATACTTTGGGCCTATGGGGTACTACGGAAGAGCTGAAGCGTCAATGGCAGCACTGGAATCAGATGCGATGTTAGTAGTAGGAGCCAGATTTAGTGATAGGACAATAACGTCATACGACGAAATGATCGAAACTAGGAAGAAGTTCATTATGATAAACATTGACCCTTCAGATGGAGAGAGGGCTATAAAGGTAGACGTAAACCTAGTGGGGAATGCTAAGACCTTACTGAAGGAACTGGCAAAAGCTGTAATTGAGTTAGGAATGAAGAATGATCATAGTGCGTGGCTAAAGAGATTGAAAGAGTACAAAGAATACTATGCCCAGTTCTACTATCACGATGAGCCGAATAAATTAAAACCTTGGAAAGTTCTAAAGACCATAAGGAATGCAATACCTAGGGATGCAATTGTTACGACCGGTGTGGGGCAACATCAAATGTGGGCTGAAGTATTTTGGGAAGTACTAGAGCCAAGGACGTTTTTATCTTCAACAGGAATGGGAACAATGGGATTTGGACTACCTGCTGCAATGGGTGCAAAACTAGCAAAACCTGATAAAGTAGTAGTAGACCTTGACGGAGACGGCTCATTCCTAATGACTGGAAACAATTTAGCAACGGCTGTTGACGAGCATATCCCAGTAATATCTGTAGTATTTGATAACAGAACATTAGGGCTGGTGAGACAAGTACAAGACTTGTTCTTTAACCGCCGAGTAGTAGGAGTAGACTACGGACCATCACCAGACTTCGTCAAGTTAGCAGAGGCTTTCGGAGCACTGGGTTATAATGCTACAAGTTATGAAGAAATAGAGAAATCGATAAAAGCTGCTATCAGGGAAGATATGCCAGCAGTAATAAGAGTGCCCATAGATAAAGACGAATTAGCCTTACCCACTTTACCTCCAGGCGGAAGACTAAAGCAGGTGATCCTACGTGACCCAAGAAAAGGTAGTTAGAGTAATTGGTTACTATAGGGATCCAGGTTATATAGAGAGAGTAGCTGGTGCATTCAGAAAACTGCTAATGGATATTAACTGGATCCAGGGTAGGAAAGTTTCAGACGACGGACTATACGAGATTTATCTAGGAATACCCTACACTAACAATTTTGATATAGCAATACAAAACTTAAGCAAAACAGTAGATGTAGAGAAAGTAGAGGTATTAGAAGATGCTGTAGTTACGACGTATGTCATAAAACGAGATGGGTCTGTAGTTAGAGGAGAAACTTTTGAAGCGAAAGAATATGACATAGTAGTTTTTAAACCCTCATTCTCAAAAATAACTACACTAAGTTGGGGGATTGTAAGTGGTAAAAATATATACTGATAAAGACGCAAGCTTAGAACCTATAAAAGACAAAACAATAGTAGTATTAGGTTACGGAAGCCAAGGTCATGCTTGGGCACTAAACCTTAGAGACTCTGGGTTAAAAGTCTTAGTAGGACTAGAAAGAGAAGGAAAATCATGGGAACAAGCTAAGAAAGACGGATTTAACCCAATGCATACTGAAGATGCTGTAAAGAACGCTGACATAATAATATTCCTCTTGCCAGATATGGTTCAAAGGACAGTATACCTTGAAAGAGTAAAGCCACACCTAAGAAGCGGGAATGACTTAGTTTTCGCTCACGGATTTAACATACACTATAGGCTGATCGAACCACCTAAGGACGTGGATGTATATATGATAGCACCTAAAGGACCAGGTCCAATAGTAAGAGAATACTTCGTGAAAGGAGGAGGAGTCCCTGCATTAGTGGCAGTTCACCAGAACTATTCTGGTAAAGCATTAGAGAAAGCATTAGCTATAGCTAAAGCTTTAGGAGCTACTAGAGCTGGTGTTATAGAGACTACCTTTAAAGAAGAGACTGAAACAGACCTCTTCGGTGAACAAGTAGACTTAGTAGGCGGAATAACACAACTAATGAGGTCAGCTTTTCAGGTCCTAGTAGAGGCGGGATACCAGCCTGAAATCGCATATTACGAGACTATAAACGAAATGAAGATGATTGTTGACTTAATCTATGAAAAAGGGTTCAGTGGGATGTTCAAAGCAGTGTCTGACACAGCAAAATACGGAGGTCTAACTGCTGGTAAATATGTCATAGACGAAAGCGTAAAGAAGAGGATGAAAGAGGTTTTAGATAAGATAAGATCTGGTGAGTTTGCTAATCAGTGGATAGAAGAATACGGAAAGGGGGCTCCAACCCTTGTCAAAGGGGTTCAAGAGCTAGAAAACAGCTTAGAAGAGAAAGTTGGAAGAGAAGTAAGGGAAATATCTCTGAGAGGAAAACCTAAATCCTAAATTTTTATTATATTCTTTTGTGGCTTCAAATAAAAGTAGGGGCACTTCTTTAGAGAGGTATATTGTTTCCAAACTTAGGGATAGGGGCTTTGCAGTTATTAGAGCACCTGCAAGCGGAGCTAAGAGAAAAGACCACGTACCTGATATAATAGCCATAAAATCCGGTGTCATAATTCTCATTGAAATGAAGAGTAGAAAAAACGGGAGTAGAATTTACATTGAACGGGAACAAGCTGAAGGAATAAAGGAATTTGCAAGGAAGAGCGGAGGCGAACTGTTCATCGGAGCTAAAATTGATAAAGAACTACGCTTTGTTAAATTCGACAGCCTTAGAAAGACTGAGATTGGCAATTACGTTGTTGATATAGAGACACTAAGCATAGGTCTTACTTTTGACGACTTAGTGAGATATGTAGACGCCAAATTGAGCAAAACCTTGGATTTCTTTATGTGATCATTCTGGGAATCTAATCCTAGTCTTTATACCATATTTCTTTTCATATTTCTTTAACTTAGTAACTACACGTTTATTAAACAGTCCTATTCCTTCCTTCGGTATCGTTATAACGTACTCCCCATTCTCATAGGTGACCGAGGCAGAGGGAATTATGTTGTTAATTAAGTTCTCTAATCTTCTTTGTATAGCATTTCCGGCTTTTGCTGTTATATTAGCCACGGGTACTATCATGGTCTGTTCACCGAACACGTAAATTTCGTACTCAACTCTATCCGTAAGTAAATCTTTAACCTCTACAACGGGTCTGGCTAGGTCAGCCTCCTTTAATCCAGTCGGGACTTTCACAGTCATGTCCAGACTATATACCTTGGCTACATTCCCCGAGTGGATGAAAACTATCGTATCCAGAATATTAGGAATTGTACCTATATCGACTCTATTAATAAACCTGTGAATTGCGTCGATCGGAGAAGTGGCGTGGACAACTCCTATCATCCCTATTCCTGCTAGTCTTAAATCGATGTAGAGTTTAAAGTCCTCATCATTTCTCATCTCATCATAAACAGTATAATCGGGTCTACTAAGCAATAATATGTCGTGTAACTCACCTACTTCAGCGTAGTTCTTCGAATACTGTGTTATCTCGGGAGGTAAATGCATATCACGGGGAGATTCTATTGTTTTAACTACTTTATTCATCCTCATGTAAAATTCCGCAAGTGCCTGGGCGAAAGTAGTCTTACCCATACCTGGTGAGCCGGCTATAAGTATCCCTTCAGCTCTATCTCTCAACCTCAATAATAACTTCTCATTAAGGTTGTAATCTTCTAACCTCTTTCTGGCTACAGGTCTGGTAATTGCAACCTCCCACCCATCGCTTAGAGGAGGTCTGATTATCACTATCCTATAATTACCTAACTGGATTATTGTCGAACCTTTTCTCTCAATTTCAATAAAAGAGTCTTTAACGTAATCAACAGCGGAAAGAATTTCATTGGCAATCTTTTTGATCTCGTGACCAGAAAGAATATTAGGCGACAGTTCAACGAACTGCCAGTTGCCGGGTTTGCCCTTTTTGGCTTTTGGGGTTGTCCCCTCTTTCAAATGTACGCTCATAGTGTTTTCGTCAAATAACTTATCAATTGTAAGCGAAGTAACATCTGGGGTAAGTAAGATTACATCAATTCCTAGGCTTTCAGCCAACCTCTGTTGTATCGCATCAGCCGTAACGATCGTACAACCTCTTCTTAAGCAATACTCACGTAAACCTTCATTCACAGAAGAGTATCTTCCTTCATCACCTACTATCTCGAAACTTACTAACAACTCTTCACTAAGTTCTTTTAACCTTGAAACTTCTTCTAAGGCTATTTCAGCCGTAACTAAACCTTCCCTTGCGTCTCTTTCTAACTCGTTAAGTAATATTTTGTGAATTAGGATGTTACCATAAAGCCTCTGTTCCGCTACGTATTTTGATATACCATGAATTAGTGCGGACTTATCAGGTAATAGATCTTTCGGAGGCAACTAATAATACCCTACTTCAAATTAGTAAATGGAAAAATAATAAATTATCTCTTGACGTGATTAAGAAAGTACTCATGAACGATTGTAGTATTCGATAGTTCAGGATGGAAAGTAGTAGCAATCATATTTCTCTCCTCAGCCATTACCGTAACACCTTGTAATGTCATTAAAGACTTAGCCTCTCCCCACGTCTTCACGATTGCTGGAGCCCTAATGAATACTACCCTACCTTTTCCGCCACCTATAACTGAGAAATCTAAAGTCGCCTCAAAGCTCTCCCTCTGTCTTCCGTAATAATTCCTTATAACTTGAATATTCATTTCCCCTATCAGGGGCTGTGACTTTTTGGAGACCTTTGCGTCTGTGACGTCCTTAGCTAACATTATAGCACCGGCACAAGTCCCTAACACCGGTGTACCTTCAGTGATCTTACTTTTTAAATCGTCTAAGACACCAAGCTTCTGAGCTATAATTCCGATAGTTGTACTCTCGCCGCCTGGTATAATCAATCCGTCAACTTGTTTCAGATCCCCTGCTTTTTTAACTGGAAGTATATCTCCGCTAACGTTCAGTTTTGTCATTGCTCTCTTTAACTGTAATGCATGCTCCTCGAAACTACCTTGATAAGCAAGAATTCCTATTTTCATATTTAACTCCCTCTTACTTGCAGCAACTCCTCTGGCTTAAGCGACTTTATATCAATGCCCATCATACTCTTGCTTTCGCTTATCATTTTTTGTGCCTCTAACACAATTTCAGGGTCCTCCCAGTTGGCAGTGGCTAAAACTACTGCTTTAGCCCTCATATCTGGGTCTGAACTCTTAAATATTCCAGAGCCTACGAAAACACCGTCAGCACCTAACCACATCATCAGGGCAGCATCAGCAGGTGTAGCTATTCCTCCAGCCGCAAAGTTAACAACCGGTAACCTCTTGAGCTTAACAGTTAGTTCTACTAATTGATAAGGAACTTGTAACTCCCTAGATTTCTTTAATCTGTCCTCTTCATTCATTGACACCAATTGGGCTATCTCATTGTTTATTATTTTCATGTGCTTTACAGCTTCGCTTACGTTTCCAGTTCCAGCTTCACCTTTAGTTCTGATCATTGATGCTCCTTCATTAATTCTCCTCAAGGCTTCTCCTAAACTTCTCGCTCCGTTGACGAAGGGTACTTTGAATTCCCATTTGTTTATGTGATGTTCCTCGTCGGCAGGTGTAAGGACTTCGCTCTCGTCTATCATATCTACTCCTAGCGCTTCTAGCACCCTAGCTTCGTAATAATGTCCTATCCTTACCTTTGCCATAACGGGTATCGTAATAGAGTTCATTACTTCCTCAATAATTTTTGGATCAGCCATTCTCGCTACACCGCCACTTTTCCTCACGTCGTAAGGTAGCTTGTCTAAGACCATCACAGCAGTAGCTCCAGCATCTTCAGCTATTTGAGCCTGTGTGGCGTTAGTTACATCCATTACTACTCCACCTTTCTGAAATATAGGAAAAGCGTGCCTTACCATTGATGTACCCTGAACTACATCACCTTTCTCAAGGATTGGAGATACTGTCAATAGATTTTCATCTTTAAGGATATCCCTGAGTTCAGCTAATTTGTAGAAAAAACTCTCAATCTCATAAAAACTTAACTCGTAAAGTCTCATAAAAAGAGATGAGCAAAGTAAATTTAAAAAACTTTGTCAAAAGAGTACTTGGGGAGCTCAATAAAGTTTTGCCTTTTGTTTCCTTTCTTCTTCAGCTCTAATCTTTATAATACCTAAGTAAACCGCACAATTAACACAATAACACTTCGTTACCGGATATCTCATTATAATGGCTCCTTTCTTCTCTAGTTCAGCTGCTAAAGCAGGGTCTACTGGACTGTATGGTTTAGTTACACATATTGCTTTATCCTCTGGTACTCTAGCACCACATTGATCGCAAGAAATATAACCTACATGCCCCTTATCGCCTTTCCTTCTACCTCTATTCTCTCTTTTCTTAGGCAAAAATTAACACCCTTAATTTAACCATATCACTCCTTTTAATAAGTTTTTGCTAGCCTAAGGGTATCCTTAGCTGGTTTTTTACAAACCACACACGACTTATTTGAAACATCTCTTGATGAGTCGTATGGAGAACCTAACACCCTACTGTTAGTAAGCTCTTCAAGTTTCAAACCACAGTCGTTCTCCCCGCACCATGGTACTTCTACTATACCGGACCTATTTTCTAACGTCTTTTTAGCTTCATCTAGATCGTCTGTATATATTGTTTTACTCTTCATCATTTCCCAAGCATTTTTCTTCAAATCTTCCGAGATCTTCATTAGGAGCTCGGAAACTTTTTTCACTAATTCACTTCTCTGTATCGAAATGCCTTGTAATGTATCTCTCCTTTTAATATATACCGTGTTATTGTTTACCTCTCTTTGCCCTATCTCTATCCTTAAGGGGACACCCTTTAATTCCCAGATATAAAACTTCTCGCCAGGTGTCTTCTCAGGGTTTTTATCAACAACCGCGTTTATTGAGTTCTTATTTAATTCCTCCGCAATACCATCACAATAATCTGTGATTTTCTTATTAGTTTCATCATCTTTAGCGGGTATAGGAATTATTACTACTTTTATAGGTGCTATTTTAGGATTCAAGACCGGGCCGTGATCGTCTCCGTTAATGGCGATTAACGCAGCGACCACTCTGTCTGAAATCCCATAACTTGTTTGATGAGGATATTCTAATGAACCATCTTTCTTTTGTATCTTGAAGTCAAACACTTTTGTAAAGTGTTGTCCTAGATGATGTACCGTACCTATTTGCATAACCCTTGAGTCTGGCATTATCGTATCGAACGCAATAGTGTAGACAGCACCTGCAAACTTATCCCAATCTGGCCTCTTCGATATGACATAAGGAATTCCTAGTTCGTCGAAAAACTTTTTGTAGATTTCCACTGCCTCTTTGACTTGTCTTTCGGCGTCTTCATAAGTCTCGTGAAGAGTATGCGCTTCTTTGAAAGTAGTTAGTTCCCTGAGCCTTATCATGGGTCTCGTAGCTTTGGTCTCGTATCGGAAAACACTAACTATTTGATAATATTTCTTAGGTAGTTGCTTGTAACTACTTATCCACAGAGACTCCATGAAGGTAATTGAAGTCTCACTAGTAGGTCTCAACGCTAATTTAACGTCTAGGTCATCCTTACCTCCCTTTGTTACCCAATATACCTCACCCTCAAAACCCCTTATGTGCTCCGACTCCCTACGCAACAGATCTTCGGGGATAAGCATTGGGAATAGTACTTCCTCATGTCCCGTGGAATCAAGTAAGTTCCTAATTAAGTCAGTTACAGCCCTTCTTATTTTGAAACCGTAGGGTAACCAAACTCCTACTCCTTTGACTGGATATCTCCCATAATCGTAGAATTCACCTTCTTTTAGTACCCAATCGAACCATTCAGAAAAGTTCGTCTGCCACTTTTCTCTTGTTATTTTCATAGTAAGAGGAAAGAAAACGAGGAACTAAAAAAGCATTTTTGTCTTTTAACACGTTCACACTTTTGCGAACAACATTAATATTGCGAACAGTATACCATATACTGCGATTCCTTCTCCGATAGCCACGAAGATCAGAACTGTACCGAACATGTCTCTCCTTTCCGTTAATACACCAATACCTGCCGCAGCTGCCATTCCTACAGCAACTCCAGCACCCACTGCAGCTAAACCTATTGCGAGACCTGCACCGATGTTAATTCCGGCAAGCTCTGTACCTGAGCTAGTTTGAGCTGAAGCTAGCGTAGTTACTAATATTGGTATTAGTAGAGATGCGAGCAGGATTTTCCTCATAGTAGAACACTCCGTTAAACTATTTTTCTACTTCCTTTAAAATATTTCTTTTAATGTTTTCAAAGTCATCCATTCTTTGTTTAACTATCTTTTCAAACTCAGCATTTAATTGCGACATTATTTCTTTTCTCTTTTCATCGAGTTTAATCTTTAACATATTCACGTATTGTTCAGCCACTTTCCATCCTCCTCCTCTGAAGAACTCTCCTAATCATTTTTAACCTACTAAATTCCTCTCTGGTTCTATCATCTAATACGCTCTTAATGTACTTAGCTGAAGAATTATAATAAGGAAGTATAGAAGTATCTATAGCATTTATAAGCCTTTGTGTCTTTCTCAGCTCAAGAGTAAGTGACCTTATAGCTGATTCCATCTCAACAAGAAGCAGTATTTTTTTGAAAGCCTCTGCAATCTCTTCCCTTGATTTTAGTATATAAGGTGATATTTCTACGTCACCGAAGGGCTGTTTTTGAATTGATTCCTCATTTAGCTCAACTATCGGAATTCTAACACCGAAGAGGAGCTTTGTATTACTCTTAACCTCAAGGCTGGGGGGTACAGAACTCGCAAACTGTTCTATAGTAGCTATACCCTCAGCCGAAACACCTTTTAAATACGTAGAGTATACATCCGATAAAACTTTGCTGACCTCACCGTAGGTCTTTTCATACTCATCAGCATATTGACGTAAGTACAGTAACAAAACCTCTCTTTTATTTTCCAAAAGTCTCTTAATAGTTCTAGTTAATCTGATTTGTCGCCTAAGATTTATCAGATTAATCTTTGTAGGTAAAATCTTCCTTGAGCTCATTTCTTACCCCTATAGTTGGGATGATACTTCTTTATGTATTCTTGCTTGATTAGACTTAACTCAGACTCTGGTAACACAGAGAGGACTTCCCATCCAATGTCTAGTGTTTGTTCTATAGTTCTATTCTCATTGAACCCTTGACTTATGAACTTTCTCTCGAACTGTTCTCCGAACAGTAAATACTTCCTATCAACTTCCGAAAGGCTATCCTCACCAATAATTGCAGCTAACCCTCTTACTTCCTGAGCCCTTGCATATGCCGCAAACAGTTGGTTAGATAAGTCCTTATGGTCATCTCTTGTTTTTCCTTCTCCTATACCGTCTCTCATGAGCCTTGAAATGCTCATGAGGACGTTAATCGGTGGATATATTCCTTTATTATATAATGATCTATCAAGGGTTATCTGACCTTCGGTTATGTAACCGGTCAAGTCCGGAATTGGATGTGTAATGTCATCATTAGGCATCGTTAAAATTGGCATCTGAGTAATTGAACCCTTTTTACCAACTACTTTACCTGCTCTCTCATAGATTGTCGCTAGATCAGTGTACATGTATCCAGGGTAGCCTCCTCTACCAGGGACCTCTTCTTTAGAAGCACTTAGTTCTCTAAGTGCTTCACAATAGTTTGTCATATCAATGAGTATTGCTAATACATGCATATCTTTTTCGAAAGCTAAATATTCAGCTAGAGTCAAAGCCGCTCTTGGTGTTAGAATCTTTAACGATGGTGGTTCATTAGCTAGACTGAAGAACATCGCAACCCTGTTTATAGCACCAGTCTCTTCGAAGAACTTCCTGAAGAATAATGCTTCGTCATATCTTATTCCTATTGCACCAAAGACTACAGCGAAATTACTCTCTTCACCTCTAACAGTAGCTTGTTTAGCGATTTGAGCAGCAATCATGTTACCAGGCATACCGCTCCCGCTAAATATAGGGAGCTTTTGTCCTCTCAGTAATGACAACAT
Organism: Stygiolobus sp. RP850M; assembly: GCF_037389295.1. Classification (NCBI taxonomy): domain Archaea; kingdom Thermoproteati; phylum Thermoproteota; class Thermoprotei; order Sulfolobales; family Sulfolobaceae; genus Stygiolobus; species Stygiolobus sp. RP850M. The sequence goes on from NZ_JBBHKU010000072.1 coordinate 99,058, forward strand.
GCCGTCAATTGCAGATATTCCGGTTTGGATAAACTCTTCTGGATATTCTCTAACTGCTGGATTTAAGGGATCTCCGTTAATGTCCCTCTTCTCGCCTGATATGACTGGTGGACCGTTATCCAAAGGTTCACCTAACGGGTTGAATATACGCCCTAGCATCTCTTCGGAAACTTTTATCTCCAACCCTCTTCCTAAGAACCTTACCTTTGTACTTGTAGGTGAGATACCAGTGGTCCCTTCGAAAACTTGGACAAATGTAACTCCTAATTGCGAATCTACTACTAGCCCCCTTCTCTTGATACCGTCAGCCAATTCAATTTCTACTAACTCGTTATAAGAAGCGTCATTTACTCCTTGTACAGCCACTAGAGGACCTTTAATCATCGAGATGTTCGAATATTCTCTAAGGTTCATGCTTTCCATTATCCTGACACCTCCTTTAGTAATGAGTCATAAGCTGCCTTTAATTTATTCTCTATCTCATCTATTTTCGCTAGTTCATCATTCTTTACTGAGTATTTAATCCTTATAATTTCTGGCTCCAATGACCCAACTTTTTCTAATATCTTCTTCAAAGGTATTCCTTTACTGATTAAATCGTTAGCTTGAGTATAGAACGTATATAACACATGCATCATTTTAGCCTGCTTTTGCGGTGTAGCGAAAGCGTCTATCTCATCAAACGCATTCTGTTGCAAGAATCCTATTCTCACTAATTTTGCAGCCTCTAGAACTAGCTTGTCCTTATCTGACAGTGACTCGGGACCTACTAACCTCACTATTTGTTTGAGTTCATCCTCCCTTAAAAGGACTTTCACCAAAGTGTTCCTCATATCATACCAATTCGGATCAACGTTTTTATGCCACCACGAAGCTACTAAATCTACGTAAGCGGAGAACCCTTGGATCCAGTTTATTGCTGGGAAGTGCCTAGCTTGAGCCAACGAGACATCTAAAGGCCAGAACACTCTCACAAATCTTAATGTATTACTGGTAACTGGCTCGGTAAAGTCACCTCCTGGAGGAGATACTGCTGAAGCTATCGTCACTGAGCCAGTCCTCTCTGGGTTCCCTATTGCCCTTACCCTTCCAGCCCTCTCATAATACTCTGCTAACCTTGAAGGTAAGTAACTTGGGAACCCTTCTTCTGCTGGCATCTCCTCCATTCTACCTCCTAAGTCTCTTAATGCTTCCGCCCACCTAGTGGTTGAGTCAGCTACTAATAATACGTCATAACCTTGATCCCTGAAATACTCAGCCATAGTAACTCCTACGTATATGCTTGACTCTCTCGCCGCTACAGGCATGTTGCTAGTGTTTGCAACTAATATTGTTCTCTGAAGTAATGGTTTTCCAGTCCATGGGTCCTTTAGCTTAGGGAACTGTCTTAGCTCGTCTGTCATTTCGTTACCCCTTTCTCCACATCCCACATAAATTACAATCTTAGCTGCCGACCATTTGGCTAAACTTTGTAATGTTACCGTCTTACCGCTTCCAAATGGACCTGGTATAGCTGCCGTTCCTCCTTTTGCCATAGGGAATATAGTATCAATTACTCTGGTACCCGTCAATAGAGGTTCTGTAGGCTCTAACTTTTCTTTGAAAGGTCTCGGAACTCTTACGGGCCATTTATGATACATTTTGAGCTCTTTCGTGTCGCCGTTAACATCTAAAGTAGCTATAACATCCTCTACTGTGTAATCACCTTCGGTCACAACTTCTTTTACAACACCATGAACGTTAGGGGGGGCTAATATCTTATGTTGAATAAGCTCTGTCTCTTGGACTACACCGATTATATCCCCGCCTGACACCTTGTCCCCTTTCTTTATGGTAGGCGTGAAGTGCCATTTCTTGTTCTTGTCTAGTGCCGGTATCTTTACTCCTCTTTTAACGTAGGGTGTTTTAGTGACATTTGCAATGTAGTCCAGTGGTCTCTGTAGACCATCAAATATCCTTCCTAGTAGTCCGGGACCTAATTCTACTGATAAGGGAGCGCTAGTTCTGTATACTTTGTCTCCGGGCTTAATGCCGTCAGTAGTCTCGTAAACCTGGATGAATGCCTTATCGCCCTCAATTCTGGTAATCTCTCCTATTAATCTGGGTTCTCCTACTTCTACTACTTCATACATTTGCGCTGATCTCATTCCGTCCGCTACTACTAGAGGTCCATTAACACGAATAACACGACCTTCTCCTGCCATCTTACTCACCGAAGAGAACTTTAGCTATTTCGTCTCTTAAATCATCGAACATCTGATTTAAAATTGTTTCAAGCGTAAAGTCTCTCACTAAACTTTGATCGGGATAGAAAATTTTAATCCCAGCCCTTATGTTCTTATCCTCCTCGACCTTAGCGTTTATCTTCTTAGATGATAGAATAGTTTTAACAGTCCCTAGATCACGTGAAGAACAATAAATCACGGAGCCGTTTTTAGCCTCTCTTGATATTATACTTTCAAGCCCTCGCTTGTATCTAGTATCAGACACTAAGCCCGGTATTTTCTCCATTACCTTATAGTACACTTGGGAGATCCAATAGTCTTTCTCCTTACTGATAAGCCTTTTATTTTCTACTTCTAGTTTCGCTTGCTCGCCTTTTACCCTATCTTCATTCTTCCTGATATAATCCGTGATCTTTTGTGTATACTCCGAAAGAATAGCGTTGTATCTCTCATCTACAATCGTATTAGCTTCAACCATAGCTTTTTTTAGTTCTTCTTGGTTCTTCTTTTTCACGTCCTCTAATGATGAATTTAATAATTCCTCAAATTTCATCTATTCTCACCCAAATCCTAGAGCTCTAAGTATTAAGCCTTTCACATCGAGGGGCTGACCTTGACTAAAGGGAGTTGGAATAACAGTAATTAGTGGTTTTTTCTGATCTATTACCAATGATTCAATTTTTTCCTTTACTGGATTATATAGGTCATTTGCGACCAATATTAAGTCTATGTCTTCTCTCTTTTTTAACTTAACCAATGTGTCCTCAAGATTGAGTGGGTCATCAAGCACTAAGCCCTCAGTACCTATCATCCTGAAAAGGTTAACAGTATATCTGTCCCCTAATACTACTACTTTACCCATCGTTAATTATCATTTTAAAAGGAGATTAAATATTTTTAAGACATACCTGATTTATCATAGTGAATCACTGTGATTCTGCCTGAGACGATGGTTAGGGTTGAAATACTTACAGACAAACGAAACGTTAATAATGTGGTAACTAAGTTACTGAATTTAAATGCATTTGAAGTTGACGACCCTAAAGCACCAATATCCCAATATAAATATGAGGAGGCTAGGAGGAATCTAGGAGAAACCAGTGAAAATATCAACAAAATAAAGATAATAATGGAACTTGGAGGAATTGAAATAGAACCTAAGGGTAAATTAAAGGTCTCCGACTGGTTTGAGACCGCGACCGAGGTGAACAAAGAATATTCCAAAATTGAAGAGAAATACAAGGAATTACTGGAAGAAATAGGGAAACTCAGGGCTGAGTTAGAATCCCTTAATACTCAGTTAAGTGAAATAGAGCCCTTCAAGGACATAGGAATAAGTCTAGATCTACTATACAAAACTGAATATTTTGAAGTAGTACTCGTTATATTATCTAACGAGCAGAGAAACAACTTAGAGAAAACCGAGAGAATTGCAGTATATTGTAATCCTTTCGCAGAGAATAAAAACGCCTGTATTATAACTGGACCGAAGGGGATAAACTTAGAGACTAAATTAAAGGAAATAGGTGTCAGAAGATTCGAGACTCCAGACATGATTTCACCTCAAGAGGCTTACAATAATGTTCAGGAAAAAATTAAGTACCTTCAGTCTATTCTTGGAGAAAGGAGGAAGGAACTAATTAGTAAGGTAGAACAAGACAGAGAATGGATAGCAGAGACCTATGGTAGGCTACTAACCGTAAGAGATGCGATGACAATTCTCTCCAAGGCTAGAGTGTCAGAATACTACGTACAAATAGAAGGTTTCCTCCGCGAAAAGAAACTTAAGAACCTCTTGGACGAACTAGGAGGCTTAGCGTTTATCACATATGAATACCCTAAGAAATATGCAGAAAATGAAGGAGAGACTCCACCTACTTATGTTGAACTTCCCAAATCCATTAAACCTTTAGAATCGGTAATCGAACTTTATGGTGTTCCATCCTACTGGGAAATATCTCCTACAGTATTCTTAATAATTACCTTCCCGTTCCTCTTTGGTCTCATGTTCCCAGATTTCGGTAACGCTCTAGTTATTTTCATTTTCTCGCTGTGGTTCTACAACTACGGTAAAAAGAAGGGGAGTAATAACATTAAACAACTCTCTTTAGTTTTAATCTACGGCAGCATAATCGCAATGATCACTGGGATTTTGGCTCGAGAATTCTTCGGTCCGTTGGCCGTAGGAGGCCTCAGTGAGTTATTAAATAATTCGACGTATTCAAATGGTCCACTTTATAACATATGGCCAGTTCCTCAGTCCGTTTACGAACAGATAGAATACATATTACCTACTGGTGGAGCTGAACAAGGTATAGTTAACTCAATAATACTGTCCTTATTGTTAGGTTCCATACTCTTGTTCGTGAGCTCCTTACTAGGAGTAATCAATGCAATAAAGAAGAAAGATCCTGAGTTCTTAGTGCTAGATAGATTGCCTATCTTATTAATCTACACAGTACCATTTATAATATTTACCTACGGTCTTACGAACTTATCGAATTATATAGGACAAGTTGAAACTTTGCTCGGAGGAATTGGTTATTTCTTGTTTAAGACCGGTTCACCAGCAGCTGGATCTACACAAACTCTTGCCGATATATTGGTGATCTGGGTAGAACTAGCGTTAATTTATAACTGGGCTGGAAAAGTTATAATTCTACGTAAACATGAGAAGATGTCTGCTGTAGGAGCTATAGTCTTCGGTTTCATAGAAGGAGGATTTGAAGCCGGCATTCTGTTACTGTCTAACACTATTTCCTTCATACGAGTGTTAGTATTTGCCGTAGCCCACTATTACATACTCTATGCATTCTCTTATATGGGGTATCTAGCAGCTGGACAACCATCGACGGTTATCGCGTTAATAACAAACCCCATAGCGTTGGTGATTATAATAATCGGAAACTTACTGGCGATAGCATTAGAAGGTTTAATAGTTTTTATACAAGACATGAGGCTTCACTTCTACGAAATGTTTAGCAAGTTCTATGAAGGAAAAGGAAGAAAGTTCGAACCGCAAGTAACTTACGTAGAAATTTTATCTTAATAATTCAGGTCTATTTTTTTCTACTTTCTTTCTTATTTCTTCTAATTTTCTATGAATTTCTTCATGAAGCTTGAATTCGTCCTCTATAGGTAAGTCTAATTTTTTAAACAATGGCTCTATATTCCCTATTTTATGTCCGGGTTTGATGGTAAAGTCTCCAGCGTTATCCCACTTCTCGTTCTCAATTCCTGATAACCCTATTTGTGAGTACAGTTTAGATGCGTGATCGGGCATCAATGGGTATATCATAATGGCAATAGTCCTCAGCGAATTTGTAGCTATATATAACACGTTTGCCGCTTGCTGCTTGTCTGTTTTAATTAAATTCCATGGAGCCCTTAAGTTTAGGTAAGAATTTCCGTCTCTAGCGAGTTTTAACAGTTCTTCAGTACCAGCCTTTAGTTTACCTAACTCCATCATCTCTCCCATTTTTTTGGGTGCTTCTTTTATTTCACTGACAAACTTTCTATCCTCATCATTATAAACGCTCTCGTCGGGAGTAGGTACCTCTCCTCCGAAGTACCTCTTGACCATAGACAAAACTCTGTTAGCATAATTTCCTATATCGTCGTTGAGCTCGGTGTTCACAATTCTTACCGCTTCTCTCCAAGTGAAATTAGTATCTCTTTCTTCTGGTCTAAGTCTTATTAAAACGAACCTCCAATATTCGATATCCATTAACTCCTTGGCTTCATCGATCCATATTCCTATCTTCCTACTTTTACTGAACTTCTGTCCCTCGTAAAGTAAATACTCGGTAGAGGCAATTACTGTAGGAAGAACGTAACCTTCCCCAGAAGCCATCAGCATTGCAGGTAATATAACCGCATGAAAGGGAATATTATCTTTACCTATAAAGTAGTAGCTCTTGACATCATTTCCGAACCAGAATTCCTTCCATTTCTCTTCATTGCCTTCTTTCCTGAAATATTCAATAGTAGCAGATATATAACCTAACAAAGCCTCAAACCATACATACACAGTTTTGTTCTCAGCTCCTTCATACGGAGCGGGAATACCCCAAGCATTATCTCTGGTAATACTCCTTGGCTTTAACCCCTCTTTAACCCAACCTAAAGCTACTGATTTAACGTTGTCTGGCATGTAAAGAGATGAAGATATCCAATCCCTTATCTTATCGTTAAACTCAGATAAATCAAAGAACCAGTGTTTAGTCAGTTTAAGGACGGGTTTACTACCACATAAGGCACATTTCGGGTTAATCAGTAGCTTAGGAGTTAATAGCCTACCACAATTATCACATTGGTCACCTCTAGCATCTTCAAATCCACAGTAAGGACAAGTTCCCTTGATAAATCTATCCGGTAAGAAGAGCTTATCATGTTCACAATAAGGTATCTCGTCTTCCTCCACTTTTATGTACTTTCTCAGATTCAACAGGAAACTTCTAACGAATTCCTTATGAACTTCAGATTCTGTCCTAGTGTAATTGTTAAATGTTATCTTCCACGTTTCCAGAAATAATTTTTTATCGTATTCATGGGCTTGATCAGTTAGTAATTTCGGGTGAACTCCCCTTTTCTTAGCCTCAATTTCTATCGGAGTCCCATGTTCGTCGCTTCCGCTCACCAACACTACGTTTTCCTTACCGTACTTCATTCTAGCGTATCTAGCAAAGACGTCAGCTGACAAAATCGAACCTATTAAATTGCCTAAATGTGGAACCGAATTAACATAGGGCCAAGCTGAAGCTACGAATATTTTCATATATCACACTTTGCTCACGCGTGGAATATAAGTTTATAAAATTTCTTAATCAGATGAGTTTTGAATTGGCACTAATAGACTACTCTAAATACCCTTTCCTCAAAAGCCTCGAAGATGAACTCAAAAAGTACGGTAGTTCAATAACTATAAAAGACTTATTAATTACTAGTAAAGAAAAACTTGATGAAGCAAGGAGTAGAATAGAGAACGTTATGAAAGAAAAATTTAATGTACCATACTCACAGCTCCATGGCGACACGGTCTTAACCTTTTATTTATCCTTACTTATTTTGTCCGCGTTAGGAAGTAAAATCCTTGCAGAGAAGTTCGTTGAGAATGAGGTAAATGTTTTTAAATCGCAATTAATGATGGAAAAACCAGACGTAGTAGTTGAAATAGCAAAAATATTAGGAATTAATGTTAACACTGATGAAATAGAATTACGTGAGTATCAGAGTAAAAAAATAAGGTCAATAAGACTCCCTTTTGCTATTAATTTTGTTGAGTACTTAAAATATTCGAAAGAGTTAAGGAAAAGAGACGAAAAATTCTCATTACGTAAACACGTCTTACAAAAGGGTAATGTATATTTAGACAAGAATGAACTAGTCGACCTAATAACTGACAAAATCAGAGAGAGGATAATGAATATAATTAAACAGATCCAACTTACTGACATTCCAGAAGAAATAAAGAAATTAGCTGATGAAATTAAAGGAAGAAAAACTCCACCCTGCATTATGGAGTTAATGAAGAAAAAAGAAAGTCTTACTCAAGAGGAAAAGAAGATACTCTTGACATATATTATCGACATAGGAGCTGATACCAGAGACTTAGCCCCAGAGGAGATAGTGAAGGAAACTAAGAAGGCTAGAGTTATAGTTTACTCTTGTGAAAGGCTAAAAGAGTTGGGTTTGTGTGTAAATGATTGCGGAGTCAAAAACCCATTACAATTGTATTATGGTAAGCTTCTGTAGACGTAATAGAATCTTTGCACTACTGTTACTGCGGATAAAAGACAGAAAATTGCTAGAATGAACGAAGCTACTTTAAACGAAAAGAAAGATACGAATAGGACGATTATCGTAAATATAATCCTTTCCCCTCTTTCTATTATACCCCTACCTTCGATCTTGGTTAAGCCTAAAGATTCTCCCTTAGCTCTAAGATAGGGGATAACTAATGACAGCCCTATAAGGAGAGATGTCAGGAATGACGAAAAACCAAGGATCACTAAACCTAGGAGGTAATTAACATCCTCAATTCTGTCCAAGCTACTATCAATGAAGCTGCCTTTTACTCCCGCAGCATTAGCCAACCTCGCTATTTCACCATCAAGTGCATCCATAAAAGCTGATATTGCTATAAGTAAAACCCCCAGAAGTGGATTTTTGAATATATACATAATTAGTAAGTACACAAAGGACAAGACTAGACCCAGTAGAGTTACAGTATTTGCAGTGAGACCCATTTTGCTCAAAGCTTTAGCAATAGGTTGAAGAATCTTCTTAGATTGATTCCTTACTCTGGTTATCACAACCAACACCGTTATTAACTACTTACCGAACTTTTAATGGGACTATGAAAGCTAAAAAACTGATCTTGGTAACATCCGAATCTCATCCTTCGCATAAAGCATTTTTAAAAGTTACTGAAGATTTGAGTAAGGAGTTAAACATAGAAAAGGAGATAAAAATAGAGGACTACAGCTTCCTAACAGATTACGGCGAGAAGGACGACTTTGGAATGCCATTCCTACCACAATTACTGATACAAACAGAAGACGGAAAAATAGTACCAGTTCTAACCCAAATACCATTTAACCAGAAATTACAGCCTGATCCCGAGAAGGGGAAGGAAGAAGCTCTTAACAAAATTAAAAATATTACCTGAATAGTTTTAGTATAAGTGAGAAACGTGAGTTACGTTCCACATGTGCCATATGTACCCACACCAGAGAAGGTAGTAAGAAAGATGCTGGAAATAGCAAAGGCTGGCCCAGAGGACATAGTGTATGACTTAGGATGCGGTGATGGCAGAATAATAGTAACAGCTGCTAAGGAGTTCCATGTTAAAAAAGCTGTCGGAGTAGAAATAAACGATGAAAGAATAAAAGAAGCAATCGAGAATATAAAGAGAAATGGAGTAGAGGGAATAGCCCATGTTGTAAAAGGAAACTTCTTTGAGGTAGATATTTCAGAAGCAACAGTCGTAACTATGTTCTTGCTAACAAATGTAAACGAAATGTTAATGCCTAAGCTCCAGAAAGAGCTGAAACCTGGAACAAGGATAGTATCTCACGAGTTCGAAATGAGAGGATGGAAGCCTAAAGAAGTCGTAAAAGTTGAGGACGGAAATATGACACACCTTGTTTATCTTTACGTAATTGGTGAAACTTAATGAAGGTTTTAATATTAAGAAGTGAGGACGGAAATATAACTAAAAAGGATATAGTCGAGGGAGAGTTTGACAAGGTATTAAGGGAGATAGCTTCTAGTGCCTTAAAGGAATGGAATGAGACCTCCTCAGACTTCACAATAATGAGGGACATGTACGAGGTTAAAATACCCCTGCCCCTAAAACCCAACGTTTACGAAATAATTAAGGGCTATTTAAAATCTAGGACAAAGACTGAAGCTATAGCAGAAATACCAGTATATATAATAAGTTTTGATAACAGATGGATGGACTCAGATTATCGTGATATGAAGGTTTACGTGGTGTCTCCCTATATCGATGAGAACGTAGAAAAGGAATTAACTGACTATGCTATTCAGGCTACTTCACAGAAACCAATGACTACTGAAGAAGAAGAGGAAGAAGAAGAGTAAATTGTTTGTTTGTGTGATTTTTGTCTAGGAGTAAAAAGTTATTTTGTATACTTATTATTGGCGAAGAACGAATCTATGGTTATAGTAGATACAATCTCATCCCAGCTAATATTGAATGCTCTTAGTATTTGTTCAAACGTGCTTCTTAACGCATCAACATATTTATCCACATCAATTTCACTTAGCTTCGCTAGCTGTACTGGCTTTACTCCATCTTTGTTCTTTACCTTCACAAACAATATTACATCTCTAGGAAGCACCATTACGCCGTAGGCAGCTAACTGCAATGCAGCTTTTACGTGTTGTGGGGTGTTCTTCTTATATGCATCTAAAGGTTTTGAAAGCATAATCCTAAATGCTAGCTCGTCGAGATTATAACCTTTATTTTTCAACTTGTTGTATATATCTCTTATCTTGTTTTCTAGTGCTACCTTAATTTTAGGTATATCATCTGGGGAACTCATAGATGCTATTAGTGTCTTGACTTCACTGAACTCTTTCTTAATAAACTCCGGTGTGTTACGTTTCTTTGCTAACATTCCCTTAATGTCGGTCTTACCATCTGGGTACACGCCAAGATAATTCTTCTTAAGTCCCGAGAACGCTACAAACTTATAAACTTTATCGACTTCTAAGTCTAGACCAAACTTTTCTTTTACGAATTTAATTATCTCTTCTAGTTTATCCTTAGGAGGGTTATATATGAATAAAGAGTCTGTATCACCATATAACACTTGTAAACCCATAGACCTTGTAGTTTGTGAGGTCGTAGTTATAACATATCTACCTATGGCGGTGACGCTTTCTGCTACTGCAGGTGCGTATAGAGGGAACGTTTCTGCACCGAAGACTCCATAAGTAGCGTTGATGAATACTTTCATAGCTCTTTGAACTACATCATAAAGTGACCTTTGCTCCTCTGAAATGTCCTTCTGTTTAGCCTTCTTCTTATAAATTTTAACTCTGAAGTCCCTAAGTAATCCAGTTATAACTGCAGTTATACCCGGACGATCCATGCAAACAAAGTGTAGCTTTTGCCCTTGTTCATCTACTATCCATTCTTTTTTCTTACAATCCATGTTGTCTACCGTTTCATAACTTATGTTCCAGTTTCTGATTATTGAAGGATACAGTGAAGCAAAATCAAGAACTACAACATTGAAATAAACGCCAGCAGGTGGATCGATTACTACTGCACCCTTGTATCTTTTACCTTTAATTGTAGCTGCGGTCTTAATTTCGTTAGATCTAGCAAGTATATCCTCCTTTAATGGTATAAGCCAATTTAATTGCCTATGTTCCCAATAGTATAAGTTCTTTACCCACGTAGATACTTCAGTTCTCGTCAGTTCTTCTAAACCTAGTTTAGATATTCTAGCAAGCAATATTATTAATTTCCAAACTAGATTATTGCTATATGTAGTCAACTTTAACGTAATTTCCGCGTCTCTGAAGTTATACTCAACCAGCTTGCTCAGGTCGAGAAAGCTGATAAATGTGTCAAGTTTAACCTTAGACATACCGAGTAAAGCACTTGCAACTGCATCTAAGTTATACTCACTATATTTACCTTCAAATGCATAATTTCTTACGGCTTTGTTAAAGAAGAACTTGTAGAGATCGATATGCAACCCTGGTAGGAATTTTCCTTCGTCATTAACGATATCGAAAGGTATCTCATCTTCCTTAAAATTAAGCCTTAAAGCCCTATAATATATGTAGGGAATATCGAATTCGTCGCCGTTAAAAGTTAGAATTAACGGATACTCAGCGACTATCTCAAAAAACCTTGCCAATAACTCCTTCTCTGTCTGGAAAGTTTCGACGCTAAAATCCTTAGCAGTAATTTCAGTATTTACATCATGCCTCATTAAGACGAGTACCTTCTTCAAGCCATCGTTCCCAGCAAGCCCGATGCTTATAATCGGAAACTCGGCTCTCTCTGGAGAAGGTATTCTACCTTTAGAAGGTGTATAAACCTCTATATCTAATGCAACTCGCTTTACGTCTGGTACCTCGCTTTCAAATATTGGTATCCACTCCTCTACAGTCCTCTTTGTCATTTCATCTGAGTCAGCAAATGCTTTCTTTATCTCCTCAACCTCTTCTCCTTTCAGCTCGGGCTTAAGCGGTTCTAATTTACCTTTTCTCACTACGTAAGGCAAGCCAGGTATCAGACCTAAGTCATAAACGTAATTATTGAAGTACTTAATATGTGCCTCAAAAGCCTTAGGCACTGAATTCCTCATCCTCCTTACCGCTAGAGGATCCTTGGTTACAACCTTAGTGAGCTTAATGTATTTACCCGTATAAGGATCTATCTTCTGAACTAACTCTATGTGGTCAAAGGAAGGATCCCTGACTATCTTAGGGATCTTACTAACCTTATCTGGTTCAATATCGGTCAGAAAATAAGGCTTGTGATTAGTGTTATCATATAAAGTGTAAATCTTACCCGTGATCTTATCGTAAAGTTTACAAACAGCTTTCCCCTTTTTGCCGTCATAATCCACCTGAAGTAAGAAATAGGTTTTACCCTCTTCCGCTTCAGATAACCATGACCCCCTCTTTTTTAAGGATTCTTTTCTAGGCTGTGTATAGGATATTTGTTCTTCTTTCTTAGGTTCCTCTCTAGGATTTTTCTCGTCTTCCTTCTTATTGTTGACGGTAAAATCAAAAAGCGTTACTTGTTTAGCCATATACAAATTTATTATTGTGTGGAATACGTTATAAGTTTGGAGGACCCGTAGCTCAGCCAGGATAGAGCGCCGGCCTTCGGAGATATGAGGAAAGCCGGCGGTCCCGGGTTCAAATCCCGGCGGGTCCGCTATACCTCATTTAACAAAACTTGAAAGAAAAATCTCAGTCTCCTTAGCAACATTCTCCCACTTTGAATGAAGGTCGAGAAATTGCCTTACCTTCTCGTCATTGTGTTCATCCTCGTAATCTTGTTCGTTCATTTCCTTAACCTTGTTAGCAACTGCAGCCATTCCTTTAACGTCGTACTCCTTTACAATCTTAACTGGCTTCAATCCTCCATAAACAAATCTTATCGCGGGAATATCATAAGCGACTACTGTAGTTCCTAAAGCCAGAGCGTCAAGAACTACAAGTGAAAAACCGTCCTGATGGGAGGGGTAGATGAGCACTTTAGCATTAGCCACAGTCCTATATAGCTCATCGTAGGGTAAATAGCCCTTATACTCAATACCTTTAACTTCAAGAAACTTCTTATCACTTTCGTTATATAGCTTTCCACACACAACGAGTTTAGTACTTAGTTCACGAGCTATCTTAGGTAATTCATAAAGACCTTTTTGAGGAACAAGTCTTGCAAAAAACACTGCGAAATCGCTTTTGTTTCTGGTCTTTCTGTATTTAAAGAGAGTATCTTTATCGAATGCATTCCCAGGTTTGTATACTTTTGTCTTTACTCCGTATTTTCCAGAGACCTTATCTAAGCCTGAATAGTAAAATGCTGAAGGAGACACACTTGCGATCCCCCTCAAAACTCCATCTCTCATTGCCCTTAAAAAAGCCCATTTATCAGCCTTATAAAAGAAATACATCATACTGTCATATACCCATCCTTTGAGGCCGAGGAAGTGCCTATACCCTCTTCCGAAGGAATTCCTAAAAGGTTCGTCATGTAATAACTTAACTAACGGCTTACCCAACTTCTTGGCAATATGATACGAAAGTCTTAGCGTAACCGCATCTTCATGCATATCATAGACTATATCTACTTTACTAGGTAGTTCGTCTAGTATTTTTTTGTCAAAGCCTAAATTACCCCAATTGAAATATACCATATGAGAATTAATAAAATACCGAAAAGTGCGAATTTGAGTAGTAACTCCGTTCTCTAAATAGGAGTAAACTAAGGGGTGAATCTCAACTCCTTTTAACTCTTCTACGACCTTCTTTCTTGAAGAATCTACGAGAAAAGAGGGAGTGTAGAGAGTTACCGAATGACCTAATTTAACAAGTTCTTCAGTCACGTTCTTAATGTGCGTATAAACTCCAGAAGTATTAAATATATTCCCTATAACAAAAATGTTCATTGTAAAAAATTTTAACTTGCTTGTCCTTTTAATCCTTCTACTCTCTTTATTATCTCATCAACTAGTTCCTTTGCTTCGCCTGGGTCTATTATAGCAGCTGAAGCGGCAGCTACTTGAAGGTTACAAGCCTCACCTAGAGCTTTCTTTGAGGGAACGTAGACATACGGTATCTTCTTTTCCTCGCACAAAAGTGGTAAGTGTGCTACTATTTCTTCTGGCTGTACGTCTTCAGCTATTACCACAAGTTTTGCCTGACCTCTTTCGACAGCTTTAGTTGTCTCGTTAGTACCTTTCTTTACCTTTCCAGTCTCTCTAGCCTTCTTAACAGCTTCTAATACCTTATCGGCTAAATCTTGTGGAACTTCAAATTTTACATAAGACGGCTTAGACATGCGTTCATCCTCCTCCTAGCTCGTCACGCAATAACATATCACTTCTGGGAGATTAAAAAACTTACTCATGTGAAAATATAGCATGAATAACCACATTGTTATTCTTTACTTCCTTTTTATCAATTCTCACAAATCCGAATCTCACGAACTGGACTATATCGTCCTCTTTTAAATTACCAATCTCCTTCTCACCTACGCCGTGGATTTCACTAACTCCTGCGTTAGGGTCTGCAACATATACTATTACCGGTACGGCTTCGTCTTTCTTTACCCACTGAACGATTTTAGCGTTAATTTTTCTTGCTTCCTCGAGTCCTCTACTATGGTAGATTAACTTTCCTCCTTCAATCGTCACATTACACAACTCCATTAATCTAAGGACTTTCTCTTTTGCATCGTTTTTGTCAATAAATATAGAGGAACCTGGTTTCACCATAATCTCACGATAATTTGATGGATTTGAAGGGTGATAAGGAATTCTCGCAATTATCTCCTCTGGTATATCAATTACGTACTCCCTTGGATTCGGAACGAACATTAGCCTCTTAGCAATCTGGTCAAGTTTTTTTCTATTTACAGAAGCAATATTGTCAAAACTAATTGTCGCATCGGACACTTTAAGACCAACAGTGATTATGATCTCTCTGATAGTATCGGGAAGAATACCTCTTCTTCTCAACCCTGCTAATGTAGGAAGTCTCGGATCGTCAATACCGGCTCCTCTGTCAAGGGCTGTTCTGATCTTGGATTTGCTCATCATAAAACCTTCCAGTTTAAGCCTACCAAACTCATGGACTTCTGGATAAGACCATCCCATGTAACTATATATCCACTTCTGTTTCTCCGCATTCACTGCATGTTCTTTCCCCCTGAATATGTGTGTGACTGTTAAGTCATGATCATCGATAGCACTCGCGAAATTGTAAGTAGGCCATACCCAATACTCGTCGCCCTCTAAAGGATGCGGATTAGCCTTTACATCTATAATTCTCAGTAAAACCCAATCCCGTTGTGACGGATCTGGAAGATTCAGATCAGTCTTTAATCTAAGTACAGCCTCTCCTTCTTTAAATCCCCCATTCAACATTTTTTCGAATAGGTCGAGATTAAAAGAGGGTTCCTTATTCCTATTAGGGCAAGGTATCCCTTTATCTCTTTTCTCCTTGAATTCCTCTTCGCTGCAAGTATCTACATATGCATAACCTTTTTCAATGAGCACCTTTGCGTGTTTATAGTAGAGCCACAAACGTGCTGAAGCCCTAACTTCTAAGTCCCACTTTATCCCCAACCATTTTAAGTCTTCTCTTATCCAATCGTAAGCTTCCTTAATCGGTTTCTTAACTTTAGGATCTGTGTCATCAAATCTCAGGATGAATTTTCCTTTATACATTGAGGCATATTCGTAAGAGATAATTGCTGCTCTCGCATTCCCTAAATGCAACGGACCATCAGGATTAGGGGCAAAACGTGTAATGAGAGATCCCTTAACGGATATAGCAGGTAATGTTTTTTTACCACTCTCTTCCTTTTTCCTCTCTTCTAACATATCTGGATATTTATCCTTAAGTTCCTTCATTTGATCTTCAATGCTCATAGAGTTTACTTTTTCTACGACTTTCTTAGTAAGGTCTACGATCTCCTTCGCCTTTGATCTTAAGTCAGGTCTATCCGAGAATATTTTACTCACAACCGCATTTACGTTAGCTTTCCCGTTATGTTTAATAGCGTTTTGTAAAGCGTATTTATAAATCAGCTCCTCTATTTCTTCCATGTACATCACCTCTATTTGTGATTAGCATGTTTACAAATTCTGCTACTCCTTTTCCACTTTTCTCCTTAGTTATATAGTTTCCCAATTTCTTTACCTTCTCTTCACCGTTGCCTACTACTACTTTAAATCCCACTTCCTCTAAAAACTCTACGTCAGTGTCTGAATCACCTATGCCTATCACGTCATTTTTGCTTACTCCTAATAACGATAGGAGAAACCTAACTCCGTCACCTTTCCCTTTTTTAGACTTCGAGATGTGAATAGCGTAACCACTAGTTTTAATGTATAATCCTTTTTCTCTAGCCCACTTAACCATTTCCTCTGTTAATTTTGGTGGGGTGAATGTTAAGTCACAACATTTGAAGGGATTTTGCCAACTACCCCTTACGCTGAACAGTTTCTCAAACTCAGCAATTAGACCTTTATCGATCTTCTCACAAACTTCATAGAGCCCTTCGTAATAGACTACGCACCCGTTCTCCGCTACTATTCCTCCATTAAAGCCTAAGTACGTATATAGTGCTCTCAAAACTGGGTAAGAATTTCCGCTTACAATACCTACTTTAAAGCCAAGTTTTTGGACTTCTCTTAAAGTTCTGATTGCGTCTAATTCAAGAATATAAGTATCTCTATCAATAGTTAAAGTCCCGTCAACATCGACTAGTATTAGCTTCAACTCAATATATCTCTTGCCCTATTCACAAATTTATAGTCAACGTAAATTCTCCCAATATTTATATATTCTGGTATTGATTTCAGCAGAGTGCTAGACAAATCTTTTAGAGATTTATATTTTCCCTTTGATAATACCTTAATCTTACTTTTATCGATAATTTTTATCTTTTCTTCAAACGGGAAGATTGCATCTCTAGGGATTCCATATCTCTCTAACTTGCTGACCAGCTCCTCTAAGGAAGTAGTAAGCTTGTCAAAAGTAACCTCTTCAAATACGACCTTTGGACCATTTCTATTTAAGAAATTCTTTATCTGCAGCTTAAGACTATCTGATGTATTATAATCTGATAAAGCCTCATATAATTTAGAAAAAACCCATTCGTCGTCCCAATATACCAAGGAACCTTCATTAACACTCTTCTTAATATAGTTTGTGTTAAACAATTCCGGACAGCATGATTCTACCACTTGTTTAAATATGTGGCGTAAATATATCTCGTATCCTAAAATGGTTTTATGATAATACACCGCCTGATACATATGTAGTCTTGATATATATAAATTCTCTAGACTATATAGCCCTTTTTCTAGGACTATTATGTTACCATCTTCTCCGTAACTAATTGTATCTATTAACCTTTCCAGATCCAAGTTTCCTAATTGAACGCCGGTATGTCTAGAATCCCTTATTAAGTAGTCCATTCTGTCTACATCAACATCACTATCTATAATACTCGAGAAAGAGTTATCTCCATTATATATCTGGAGAATTTTCCCCACATCAACTGAATGCTCGTCAAATATTTCTTTAAGTTCCGCGTCATTACGTATAATTTCGTCCCTCAATACTTTATTACTGAGATTCGATTGAAGGTAAAGCGGTTCAATTGCGTGACTAAAAGGAAACTGACCTATATCGTGAAGCAGGGAGGATAAGCGAATAAGATTAAGTTCTTCTGAGGTTATAATACCGCTCTGTTGAAGCTTTTCACCTACTTTCTGCGAAAGATAAAAAGTGCCTAGGGAATGACTAAACCTAGTATGCATCGCGCCAGGGTAAACAAGATAGGCCAAACTGGTTTGTTTTATCCTTCTTAACCTTTGAAAAATGGGAGAATCTATTATCTTTGTTTCAAGATCATTTAAGGTTATGTAACCGTGAATCTCATCAAATACTTTCTTCATTGATATATGACTAAACTAGAAGTATTAAAAATGAATGCCCATCCCAGCTCAGAAGGGCTGCGGGTCCTCGCGGACCCCACGGCCCTTCTGACGTGGGCGGCTTAACTTCCGGGTTCGAGATGAGTCCGGGTGTTACCCGCCCACTATGGCCGGGTGGGCAATCTATTGTAATCTCTCAAAGGTTAAAAAAGTATCTGATTTAATACGCGGTTATTTGTTCTTTTGCTGTTGATTAGATTTAGCATATATACCCCATATAAAAAGAGGTGCACCATCTTGGGGACAAGTCCCCTCAATCTTCGGAATAAAGTCGCCTTCTCTGAAAGGCCTCTCAGTAGTATATCCGCATTTAAGACATTTCAGTACAGTTACAATAGGTTTTTGCTGCTGTTGACTTTGGCTCATTGAGCTACACCTACTGTATTTCCTACTCCTATCATTAATACAGTATCGCCAGGTTTAGTTCTTTCTAGTATCAGCTTCTTAACTAATTCAACAACTTTGTCGGCAGCTTCATACACTTCTTGAGGCATGGATGTAATTGCCTCCTCCATACTCATCTTTACTATCACAGCATCTATTGGTATGTTATACTTTACAGCAACCCTTTCGATCGCAATCTTCTCTGGACCCGGATCTCCCATAGCAACTCCAGTTCCTTCAGCAATATCACCTGTAGTTTCCCCTTCTAACTTTGCTGCTGCGTCAACTGTTATTATTCTTGCTACTTTTCCGTTTTCTTTCTCTACAATTTTCTCTACCGCCTCACCAGGAGTTCCAACTGTAGCCATAGGACCTTCAGCTTTAACTACTATAAGCTTTCTGCCTTCGAATAATGTTTCCCCAGCTATCACTTCTCTACTTGGAGACCATTTTTCTGGAATCGACATTAGAAATCTAGAGGCAACTAATGGACCTAGAGAGTCACCTACTGGAATACCTTGGATAAATGTATCTTGAGCCTTCTCATAGGCTTCAGCCATTTTTACCAGAATTGGAACTACACTCTGCAATTGCAACAGAATGAAATAACTGTTCAGTTTTTTACCCAATAAGAGATAATGTCTGATGACCTTGTGAAGGGTATTTAATGCATTTATAATCTCAGCGGAAACTTCTATCTTACTTCTAGTTACTGGGTCAACATTAGGTAATGTAGTCATTATTATACCTTTAATCCTGTCTTCACTTGTCCTAATTAGTAGCCTCATCCTACTAATTATATCCGTAGGCTCTACACTAACTGGGTCTATAGTAAACATATCTGCAAATCTCTTAGTTAGCTCTTCTGGATTCGGTGCACCTTGTTTTTCTAATAATTGTTTGGTTTTACTTTTAGCAGTATTTAAAGACTTCTCTATCTTAGCCAGACCATTTTCTATTTCCCTAGAAGCAAAGTAAATATACATCCTCTGTTGAAAACCAGGTAGCGACATCAAAGCAATGAGAGCGAAGAATACAATATATGCAAGGAAATAGTAAGCACCATTTAATTGATTAGCCGCACCTGATTGAGCTAAGGCTATTATATCTACTACGCCTAACATTCCTCCACCACATATATGCTATAAACACAAGAGATAATAATTTTTTATTAAGTTATTACTTCCACTCCATCCTTAGTAACTAAGACCGTATGTTCGAACTGTGACACAAAACCCTTCTTAACTTCCAACAGGATAGGATAACCTCTAAGGGCACCTTTCCTCATGAGGGTTCGTATCATCTGTTTTACGTATTCCGCCTCTCCCAGATTAGCAAACCAACGCTCGCTGAAGGGATTCTTATTTACTTTTTCATAGATCTTCATGAGAAAGTCTTTTTCCTCATCTGTTAACCCCTTAACATCAGTAGACCTTACTGCAAAAATCGTAATCTCCTTTCCCTCTATCACTTTTCCTCCGCCGTCCGTAGCGAAGGGTTCGATAGCGTAAGTATTATCCTCGATTATCCTTCCCATTCCTCTCTCGTAAACGTTTGGAATAAATATCCCTGCATGAAGTTCATAACGCCTAATCAAGTGACCGCCGAGGTTCGCTATGGGTTTATATCCGTAGCTCTTAATAGTCTTCTCAATCGCCTTTCCGATTTCTCCGATATCTACTCCTGCCCTTATAGTCTCTACAGCCTTATCTAGGGCTTCCTTTGATGCCTCAGCTAATTTTTCATATTTAGGATCTAAGACTACTGTTACGGCAGTGTCCGTTATGTAACCATCAATGTGAGCACCTAAATCTAATTTAACAACCGCATTTTCAGGGATCACTTTAGTGTCGTTGATCACGGGACTGTAATGAGCAGCTTCATTATTTATAGACAGATTGCATGGAAACGCAGGAAAGGCTCCACTCTCGATTATTATTTTCTCAACGGTTTCACAAATGCCTATAACCTTTACCCCAGGCTTAATTAACTTCGCCCCTTCTTCTCTCGCCTTAGCCGCAATTTTTCCAGCTTTTCTTAGTATTTCTATAACCTCTTCATTCATGAGGGTATATAAAGAAAGGAAGTTTTAATTTTTAGCTTAGAAATATTCTATTATGCCACAACTACGTTGGTTAGGTCATGCGGCTGTCGAACTTTTTATAAACGGTAAACATATTATTATAGACCCATTAATAAAAGATAACCCCTTATCCCCCGTAAAGTTAAACTATTTTGAGAATAACCTAGACCTAATTGTAGTAACTCATGACCATTACGACCACTTAGGAGATACAGTTGAACTGATTAAGATGAACCCTAAAGCAAAGGTCTTCGCCACTTACGATTTAGAAGCCTATCTAGCTAATGAGTACAAGATTGATTGGGACAAATTCATACCGGCTAACGTAGGAGGATACGTAGATTTCGACGGTATCAAACTTGCGTTGACAAAAGCTGTTCATTCTAGTGAGCATAGTGATCCCACTGGTGTAATAATTAACGGAGACGGAATAACATTATATCATGCTGGGGACACGGGGATCTTTGAAGATATGAGGTTAATAGGTGAGTTGTTTAAGCCTGATTACACTCTATTACCTATTGGCGGTAGGTTCACTATGGATCCTCAACAAGCGGCTATAGCGGTAGAGATGTTAAAGCCTAGAAAATATGCAATACCAATTCATTATAATACTTGGGATTTAATCAAAATAGATCCTAATGAGTTCGTAAGAGAAGTAAATAAAAGAGGTTACAAGGCATTAATACTTCAGCCTGGACAGAGCGTGGAACTCTAAATGTTAAGCGAGAACGAGATTAAAATAATTGAATATTTGAAGACGAAACCAGACAAAACTGCATCAGCCGAGGAGATTAGCAAAGCTTTATCAATCCCGATTTCCTCTATCTATAGCCTCGCCCAACTATTAAAGGAAAAGGGATACGTAAGGACTGAAGAGAAAAAAGTAACTAAATATGAGCTAACAGAGGAGGGTAAACTAAGGCTTCAGAATGGAATGCCCGAAGAGAGGCTGATCAAGATCCTTAACGGGCAAAATAAAAAAATAAGCGAGCTCAGAGAGGTCTTAGGCGAGGAATTGGAAATCGCTTTAGGTTGGGCGAGAAGGAAAAACCTTATAAAAATAGATAAAGACACGATCACCCCTCTTGTTAACGACTATCATTCCCCAGAACTTGACCTATTGAGAGACCCTTCTAAGATAGACAATGAGAATTCAAAACAGTTAATTTCGAGGAAGCTAATAACTGCTAAACAAGAGACGTTTCTTCTATTAACCCTAGTACAAGACGTAGTGGAAACTACCAAAGCTATAACTTATATTACACCTGAAATCCTGAGGAGTGGTGAATGGAAAAAATCCCCGATTAAGGAGTACAACGTTGAAGCGGAACCACCTTTCTATCCGTTAGCTAAGAAACACTTTTTCAAGGAGTTCTTGGAAAGACTAAGGGACGTAATGATAGATCTCGGATTTACTGAAGTTAATGGAAATTACGTTGAACTTGAATTTTATAATTTTGACTTACTGTTCCAAGCGCAAGATCACCCCGCAAGAGAAATACATGATAGCTTTATGATCGAAGGTAAGGGAGAAGTTAGAGACGAGGAGTTAATTGAAAGAGTTAAGGAAATGCACAAGAAGGGCTGGAAATACGAATGGGATGAAAACGTTGCCTTGAGACTGGTTCTAAGAAGCCAGACCACCGCAGTAACGTCAAGAGTTTTAAGTTCTAAACCTAAACCACCGATAAGGACTTTCACTATCGGTAAAGTCTTTAGACCAGACTCAATTGATGCGACCCATTTAATTGAGTTCCATCAGCTAGACGGTCTTGTAATAGAGGATGGTTTTACATTTAGAGATCTGCTAGGCGTTTTAAAGGAGATATTTTACCAGATAGGGATAAAGGAAATTAAATTCAAGCCAGCTTACTTCCCGTTCACCGAACCAAGTGTGGAAGTCTACGGAAAGATTGAGGGTCTTGGCTGGGTAGAAATGTCAGGAGCGGGACTATTAAGACCCGAGATTCTTCAGGCAGTAGGAATAAATAGTGACGCAGGAGCATGGGGAATAGGAATAGACAGACTTGCAATGCTTCTTTTCGGCTTGAAAGATATTAGATTATTATATGCTAATAGTATAGAGTTTCTCAGAACATTTACGGGTTGAGACTCATGGTAACTATAGTAGTCTATAAATGGGATATAATTAATCAACTGAAGATAAAGGAAAGCGAACTAGAAGAGCTACTTTTTAACTTAAAGTCCGAAGTTAAACCAGTTGATCAAGATCATGTCGAAATAGAGATTAATAACGATAGGCCAGATCTTCTAACCTCCTCTGGAATAATAAGAGCTATTAAGGGATTAAAGAAGTTAGAACTGGGAGAAGCCAAGTATGAGGTAAAGAAAAGCGAATATACATTAAGCGTGGAAAACGTTGATACAAGACCCTATGCAATAGCAGGAATAATAAGAGGAATAAAATTTGATGAGGACAAACTGAAGGAATTGATACAATTTCAAGAAAAACTTCATATAACTATAGGAAGAAAGAGGAAAAAGGTTGCAATAGGCATCCACGACTTAGATAAGATTACGTCTAAAAATATTGTATATAAAGAGATCCCACTAAATTACAAATTTATACCACTTAACGGGAATAAAGAAATAACCGTCAAAGAAGTTTTAGAGTCTACAGACCAAGGAAAACAATATGGAAATATATCAGTGAAGAACGGGAAAACTCCAGCGATAATGGAAGATGACGGAAGCATACTGAGCATACCGCCCGTTATAAATTCAGAAAAAACTAGAATAGAGCTAACTACCAAAAATCTTTTCATAGATGTGACCGGTACGTCTTTAGATGCCGTGATCTCTACCTTAGACCTATTAACTACTAACCTCGCTGAGATAGGCGGGAAGATAGAGCAAGTAAAAGTTTTAAGTGCACAACAAGACTTCTGGTCTCCACTGCTAAAGCACACGACGATGAGAATCTACTCGGATTATGTAAATAAAAAATTAGGAGTAAACTTGCCAACCAGTCAGATAGTAGAGTACTTAAGAATGGCCAGATTTGACGCTGATAGTATGAGTAAAAATGAGATAGAAGTTATTATCCCCCCTTATAGGGTAGATATAATTTCACAGATTGACTTGGTCGAAGATATAGCTATGATGATAGGATATCAGAACCTTGAACCTTCGACATATAAACTTTCGAAAATCGGGAATGCGTCTGAAAAGACTTTAATCAGCAGAAAATTGAGAGACTTAAGTGTAGGGGCTGGTTTCACGGAGATATTTACTTTCGTTCTAACTAACGATAGAGAAATTCAGGGTGATTACGTGAAAATCTTAAATCCAGTAACTGTGGACTATACTGTTATTAGAAACTCCTTAATTCCTACAACACTATATTTCTTGAAACAAAACCAGCACTCAAGAATGCCTATACTTGTGTTTGAAATAGGCGACGTCATAATTAGGGGAAATACAGATACGGGATATAAAAACTCAACCAGAGCAGTTTACGCAATAATGGACAGTAAGGTTAGCTTTGAGGAGCTTCAAGCTAGAATTCACCAGATCCTTTATAATTTGAAAATAAACTTCAGCTACAGAAAAAGTGAACACTATCTCCTTATTAAGGGTAGGACTGCTGAAATAATCAGAGATAACTCTGAGGTTATAGGAATAATAGGAGAAGTCCATCCAGAGGTTTTAGAAAAACTGGGGATCGAATATCCAATAGTTATAAGTGAAATATACGTAGATAAACTCAGTGGCGATAACGAATGATAACACTACTAAGTAGCGGAGTAAGGATATACCACGAAATGAAGTCCCAACCTGGTTTGACGAGTACTGTAGTCCTAATACACCATCTGGCAGGAAGTGTTAAAAGTTGGAAACATGTTTATCCTATCCTAGCGTCGAAATTCAATGTGTTAATTTACGATTTACGAGGACATGGTAGATCATCAATACCCTCCTCTCCCTACTCGATCGAAGAACATTCATCTGACTTGAGAGAACTTCTTGAAGTAGAAAATATCAAAGACCCAATTATTATTGGTCATTCACTGGGTACTCTAATTGCCATAGATTACGCATTAAAGTACAGCATCAAAAAGCTGGTTTTGATAGGGGCATTATATAAAGCCCCAGCTAGAGAACCTTATGAGAAGATGATTTCTATAGCGCTCTCTCTTGGTATGGAAGCTTTAGCAGAATATAGGAGAAAGGCGAATGACTTCTCACCTACTTTATATATGAACCCTAGAGCATGGAACGACCTCCTTGAAGTATATCGCGAAAACACTCCTCTGGGCTATAAATACGCTGTAGAAGGTTTGCTTAACGCTAAGGATTACTCAAATGACCTAGAAAAGATAGATGAAGATACTTTAGTTGTGTACGGGAGTGAGGATAAGCTAGTACAAAACTTGCAAGTATTCCAACAAAAAATTCGAAAATTGAAAAGTAAGGTATTTCAGGGATATGGTCACTTCCTTAACTTCGAATACTCAGAAGAACTTGCTAATGAAATCTTAGCCTTCTTGAATACTTCCGCCTAATTGTTTGCCTATTTCCATAAGCTCCTTCTTACAATTTTTAACTTTTTTCTTTATTTCTTCTTCGTTCTCAGAACTACCGGCAATTTGGACTTCCAGTAGAGGATTATCGAGTTCTTTTCCTTCGTGATGCGTCTTTATATAAAGATCGTATTTCTTAACTAATTGTTTCACGTACGGGGCTAACGCTGACTCCATCACACCTTTAATGATGAAGTTTTCCTCATAATATTTCTTATTAGGTCTGTTACTCAAGTAACGGGATAGAAAGTTTTCCAAGACGTTTTCCATCTCTCTCGGAACACCTGGAGTGGCGAGTATTTCTATTCCTTGATAATTTATGTAAATTCCCGGAGCTATCCCAGCTTCGTTCTCGACCGGTATACTACCTTGTGGCATCAAAGCCATTTTTCTCCTTTCTTCTGTGAGTTGTATTCCTAATCTAGAGTACTTTTCAATTAACATTTGAAGAGCTCTTTGGTTTAGCTCAAGTGGTCTATTAATTGCAAGAGATAAGCCTTCACTTGTCTTATCATCATAAGTAGGGCCTAGACCCCCAGTAGAAACTATTAATTTAGGTTTTCTACTTAGCGATTCTATAAAGGCTTGTTTTATTTCATCGAGTTCGTCCATAACTACCGTTATTCTCCTTATAGTAAAACCTATTGAAACCAATCTTCTAGCTATATGGGAGGCATTTGTGTTAACAGTTCTACCACTCAGTATTTCATTTCCTACGGTTATAATTTCAGCGTAACACTCATACACAAAAATAGATAAAAGGGCGAAGATTAATTATTTTGTGCGTGAACTGTTAAATGTTTGAACGTTACCTGTCTAAAGACACTGAGATGCTAAGGAGCTCCGAAATAAGAGATCTGCTTAAATTAACTGAAGGAAAAAGAGTCATCAGCTTAGCCGGTGGTTTACCAGACCCTTCTACCTTTCCCGCTGAAGAAATAGAAAAGATTACATCAGATATACTTAAGAAGAGTCCTGAGAGAGCACTACAGTATTCTACTACTTCCGGAATAGTTGATTTCAGAAAGGAATTAGTAAACCTATCTGCGAGAAGGGGGATTACTGGGATAAATGAGAACAATATATTTGTTACCGTAGGAAGTCAAGAAGCTTTATTTATGATCTTTAATTTACTCGTTGACCCAGGGGATACGGTAATCGTAGAAATGCCAACCTATTTAGCTGCACTAAATATTCTAAGGGCAAGGAAGCCCAATTTCATAGGAGTTAAGGTTACGGAGAAAGGTCCTGACATCGACGAACTGGAGAGGAAGGTTAAGGAGAGTATATCTAACGGAAAGAAGCCAAAGTTGATGTACGTAATTCCAACAGCCCAAAATCCTGCTGGAACTACGATGAGTTTAGAGGACAGAAAAAGGTTGTTAGAAATAGCTGAGAAATACGACTTCCTAGTAGTGGAAGATGATGCCTACGGATTCTTAGTCTTTGAAGGAGAAAGTCCTGCACCTATTAAAGCTTTAGACAAATCGGGTAGAGTTATTTACACTGGCACTTTCAGCAAAATCTTAGCACCGGGATTAAGGCTGGGATGGATAGTGGCGTCTGAAGAGTTTACTCATGAGTTGGAGTTATATAAGCAGAATGTGGATCTTCACACTCCTACTTTCACCCAAATGATAGCGATGGAAGCTATTAGGAGAGGAGTTATAGACAGACAAATACCCAAGATTAAGGAGACTTATCGTAAGAAAAGGGATGTAATGTTGAGTGCTATAGAAAAGTATTTCCCTAAGACAGCTAGATGGAGTAGACCGGTAGGAGGGATGTTCGTATTTACATGGCTTCCTGAGAAGGTAGACACGGTTAAAATGCTCGATGATGCTATGAAAAGAGGAGTTGCTTACGTACCTGGTTCTAGCTTTTATTATGACTATAGTGGAAGAAATACCATGAGACTAAACTTCAGCTATCCAAGCCCAGAAGAATTAGAACAAGGGATAAAGATCTTAGGACAAACTATTTCTTCTTATTTATGACATGAAAATTTTTTCTACGTCGAGTATAACCCCAGGTTTTGGTGTAGGTATCGAAGCCTCAAGAGAATCAGATGAAACTACTAACTCATTGAACAATTTATCACTTATCTCATCTTCGATATAGTCGAAGACCCCGTCCATTTTTATTGGTTCAATAAATTTCACATTTAGCCTTGTAGGTATTATCGATGGCCAACTGTTAAGGAATCTCGGAAGGGCTAAGATATCGCCTTCCTTAGAACCAAGTTGTAAAAGTATTCTTATCCAGCTCCTCATACTACCAGCGAATACTATATCCCAGTTACCACCATCTTTAACCTCCTCTACCCCGTATAGTCTGACTTTATATCCCTCGTCGTTATATAGATATATTCTATTTGCATAACCTACTAACGTTAATGCGGATATATATGAAACGAGACCACCACCTATTATTAACACGTTAAACCCTCTCACTATCTTTCTCAGTTGTAAACCAATACTCACAAATGGATATAGAATGTACTTAACGTCATAATCGTTCGGCAAGATTACTAAACTATCGCTGGGTACTACAGCGTTTTCAGCTAAGATTCCGTCTATTTCTGTTCCGATACCTCCATACTTTTTAGAGTAAGGGAGAACTATGGCTTTTTTACCCTCAATGTTTTTATCGACCTCAATCCCTGCATTTCTTACTTTAACTATGCCGGTACTACCCAGAATTCTCCTCGGTTCTACCCAAAGAAAGCCCGTGTATATAGCATTCTCTATGCCCGTTAGTAGCACTAGAGAAGGTGATACCATTACATAATCCTTATTTATAGGTCTTTCTACAACGTCTTTCACCGTAATACCTAAATCGAATACTATTGCCTTCATTCGTAACAAATAATGTATTTCACTTATTAAATTTTCGACTGATAATGGGTTTAAATGCGCATAATCCATAATCTCAGCAAAGAGGCTAGGACTAGGATTATTGAACTTCTACTACAGAAAAGAAGCAAAAGGGAGCTAGCTGAAGAACTGGGTTTATCTCCAGCAGCAATAACGAAGTTTTTGAACAATACGACCCACCCTAGCGATGAAACCATTGAGAAGGCTTTTAAGATAGCTACTGAACGAGAGAAGAGAGAGATTATAGATATTATTCTCGACGACTTATTGGAGAGTTTAGAGGAGTTTGTAGAGGAGACTAATGTAATGGGTAGAAAAATACTTAAGATCAAAAAGATCATAAACTCAGCTATGTTCTCTTAGGCTCGTATAGAGGGCATGTTATACAAATGTCGGAAAACTTCGCCACCACAACTTTTTTACTACCATTCTCTAGAACTACTATTGCATCTTGAGGAATCCCTAATTTTTCAGGTTCACTTATGCTCCATGCGTTACAAGTATCATTGAAAACATGTCTGCAAGTTTTCGCTTTCCATAGACCTTGAGACCGGGCTATATTTAACCAGCTAGTAATTGTAAAGAGTCTATCCAACTGTGACTTGACGTTACTAAACTCTTGACTAGTAGAATCGTTTAAGTTCTTTATTTTTTCCCTTAACTCCTTTATCTCCTCTTCAAGATCTGATGCAGAAATTAATACTACGTTATTTTTTAAAGTATCTTCATTTGTTATGCTCATGTTTAGATCCTCTACTTGATACCTTTTTAAGGGAAATTGCCAAATACAATTCCATGGTTAAGGAATTATACAAAGAGAGGGTCAAGGTTCTGACCGATATTTGGGGAAAAATACTGGAGAACACTAACGTTACAAGAGAACAAGTTCTCAAAATACTTGAAAAGTCTTATGAGGAAAAACACATAAAACCGATCAGAGGTTTCAAAGCCGATGAATTATACGAGAAAGAGCTAATCAGCCTTTACGTAGTGGGAAAGGACGGGTTGGGTTTACTTAATGAATATCGAGAATTATTCGATAGGGTCTTTCCCTCAGAAATAAAGTTCGATAATGCAGCACAGCTTATTATAGAGAATAAACCTTTAGAAGCCTACGAGATGCTGGATAAGGATAAATCAAGCCTTGCTAAAACCTTAAGGCTTATTTTTATAGAAGGTATATTCTCCTTCAAACCCGAGCAGGCACTATATGATGCATTACGTATTCTAAGCTCAGTTAACGTCGACGAAATCCAGCACACAGCGATCAGTTTTGCAAGATTTTATACGGCATTTAAGATAGCCGAGGGAATAGCAACTAGGAGCATTAGAGACAAGTTGAGTCTAGAAGCCCAAAAGAGGGCTATAGCTATAAACATAGGAATAAAGTATCCTCTTCCAAAGCCGGAATATATAGCTATGATAGCAGAGAAAGTGTTTACTGTTAGTCCTAAAACTATAAAGAAAATTATCGGCTCATGAAATGATTTTTAAATTTATAATTAGATTATAATTATTGATGCAAAATTTATCATCTACGCAAAGGGAGATACTTCTAGCTCTAGTAGACTTATACAATAAGAATAAGAGAATGATAAAAAGTAAGGAAGTAGCAGACGTTATAGGAAAGGATGAAGGGACCGTAAGAAACATAATTCTTAGCTTAAAAGTTCTCGGATTAATTGAATCGAAGCCCGGGCCTAATGGTGGATATGTACCAACACTCAAGGCTTATGAAACAATAAAGAACCCTATAATAACACCTATTCTGGATCAGTTAAGTCTATACAAAGATGGTTTCGAAACAGATATAAAGATAAGTAATATAGAGATTCTTGATATTACTAATCCTTCTGGGAATAAAGTTCTTTTAAGGGTTAGCGGTGAACTAAAGAAGATAAAGGTAGGTGATACAGTAAAAGTAGGCCCGGTACCATATAGCAGGCTCGTAATAGAGGGTGTTGTAATACATATTGATGATTCAAGGAAGGAATTGATCCTAGATGTTACAAGAATGATTAGTATTCCGAAGGTTCAAGTCAAGAATATAATTTCTAGAAAATTAATCGCTCTAAAACCTAGCATGACTCTCAAGGAGGCATCACAAATACTCTATAAGGAAGGAATAAGAGGGGCTCCGGTTTTAGATGAGAACGAAAAAACCTTAGGGATACTTACTACAGCAGACATAATAAAGGCGTTCTTTGAAGGAAACTATGAGGCGAAAGTTAGTGATTATATGAAGACTAACGTGATTAGTATAGGGGATGAGGACGACATAATGACAGCCATAAGAAAAATGCTAATATATAACGTGGGTAGGCTTCTAGTACTATCTAGAAATCAAAAGGTAGTAGGAATAGTAACTAGAACAGATATTCTTAAGACTATTGCTGGATTGGAAGAGTTAGTAAATGCATGAAAGAATTGCAATCGTTACAAGGAATAATAAGCTAATAGAGCTGAAGAATATAGCCGAAGGAGATGATAGGTTTCAAGTAGATCCTGAGGAGTTCTATAAATACACAAATGAGATAAAAGCAATAGTTCATACGCACAAAGACTCTTGTGAACCTTCCTTGTCTGACTTACAATACATGAGCTTATGGGAAGTGCCATGGATTATTTGTAGCAAAAAATGTGTAAAAGCATACTTATTCACTGCTCTCGGTATACTGGAGATTGACGTCAATTCCCTTATTCCTAAGGAACTCCACAACCTTCTCATGAAGCTTCTTCAATAATTCTCTCTTATCTTCTGCTAATACTACATCAGAGTACTCTTTCAGCAATATATTATGAGCGAATGGACTCGGAATATTGAACGGGCCTACTACTTTAACCATAATTTCACCACTTCTTACTTTGCTTACTATCTCTATCGCTCTTTTTATATCCATGTAATCCTCTAAAATTTCCCTTATGGTCTCCTTGAGGACAGGAAAATCTTCCAACTCTTTTACAACTCCAAGCAGAACCTCCGAGTTTAATTGCCTACGATCAATATTCGTCTCCCTACCTTTATAGCGCTTTAGTATCATAAACGATCTTTCAGCACAATGTCTAAACCTACGCTTCAGCATCTCAGTCCTCATTATTACTCTACTTAGTATATCATACATTTCATCAGGGTTAAGCCTAGCTAAGACTGAACCTATATCATAGTCAACTATGTTCGGTAGCGTAATTATAAATCCGTTATCTGTAACTGCTATTCTTAAGTCAGTTTTTAGGTCATTACTCATAACGTAAGCTACAGCTCTAGATAAAGCATCTAAGGTTCTCCTTCCATAGAGGGCATGAAAGATAAAGTTCCTTCTTCCCTCTTCATCATCATAAATTTCTATCACGATTAGCTTATCCGTCGGTACAACACCAGCGAACATATATTGCTCGTATATATACGTGTAAATAGACTTAGCTCCGGATTTCGATAACTCATATTCTTTTGCAATCTTTTCAATAACATCTCTCGCGTTAGTGCCATCAGAGATATACTCGGCAACCATACCTCTGAACTTTCCAATTTCAAGTGCCGAGTCGTAAGCCAATGGTAACATCTCCGAAAACCAACTAGGAACAGTAGGTCTTTGTCCCTCTGCATCCCTCACGATAATTACGTTATTCTCACTTCTAATAAATTCGTACGTCTTTCCGGCAAGGACGAATATATCTCCAGGGGTAAGAATTTCTACGAACTCTTCTTCGAGGTTTCCTACGTATTTTCCTTCCTCTGTCTTGACCGGAATCATAGCCTCATCGGGGATCGTACCGCTATTGAGGAAGAATATCATTCTAGCTCCGCTTTTAGGGTAAATTACATTATCTTTTAGCCTGATTTTCGCATAAACTCTTTTATCTTCCAGTTCGTAACCACCAGCTAAATAATTAACTACGCTCAAGAACTGCTTCTTTGAAAGGTTAGAATAGTTATAAGAGTTAGTGATGATCTCAAATAGTTTATCAATTGAAACTGGGGAAATTAAGGACGATGCTACTATTAATTGGGCTAAAACGTCTAAAGGTGAGGATGGTATGTGAATACTGTCTATTTTTCTCTGCCTTGCTAGTTGTGCCAAAATCGTGCATTCTACTAGATCATCCCTATCTACAACAACTATTCTTCCCCTGCTCACATTTCTGATATGATGACCCGCTCTCCCTATCCTTTGCAATAATCGGCTTACACTCTTAGGGCTGCTTAAGATTATGACTAGATCAATGTATCCGATATCTATACCGAGTTCTAGACTGGTGGAAGAAACTACGACTTTTAACTTTCCTTCTTTAAGCTTCTCCTCCACATCAAGCCTCACATCTCTACTCAAACTACTATGATGAGCAGCTACTAAGTCAGAGTCAAATATCTTCTCCTCCTCAAATAATTTTCTAAGCTTGTAAGAGACTCTTTCGGCAGCACTTCTAGTGTTTGTAAATACTAAAGTTGTCTTATATTTCTTAATTTCGGAGATCAAGAAATCATAAATCCCCTTACTAACCTCCTCTTCCGACGCGTGAACTAAGTCCCTTACTGGCGAAACAACTTTGATGTCTATTGGCTTAACAAATCTAGCATCGATTATTTCAAAGCTTCTGTTACGTCCTACCAGAAATTTTGCTACTTCTTCCAATGGAGATACAGTAGCACTTAATCCGATCCTAACTATCTCGTTTTTAGCTACCAAATTCTGATATAGTTCTATAAGTCCAGATAAATACGCTCCTCTTTTACTGTTAGCGAGCTCATGAATCTCGTCAATTATTACCCACCTTACATTAGCGAGTTTATCTCTGAATTTAGGGGAAACTAAAGATATCCCGAAAGATTCAGGGGTAGTTATCAGTATGTGGGGAGGGTCCTTAAGCATCTTTTGCTTTTGGTACGACGTAGTGTCGCTCGTTCTAATACTCACTTTTATCTTAGGTAAGTCTGGATATTGAGAGCTGAGTTCCGACAAAGGTTCAAGTAGGTTTCTCTGCATATCATTATTTAACGCTCTTAACGGGGAAATGTAAATGGCGTAAATCATATTCTCTAGATTACCTTCATAACCCATTTTGATCAAGGTATCTAAAATACCGAGAAAAGCTGCCAAGGTTTTTCCGCTACCAGTCGGACTAGAGACAAGCACATTTTTACCGGCTTTTATTAAGGGAATTGCTCCCCTCTGTGGTGGTGTAAAGGTCTTATACTTTTCCTTAAACCATTTTGCTACTTGAGGAGTAAGGAGTTTATATATCTCTTCATCAGAAATAAAGTTAAAAGCTTGAACTTCCATGTTAATGTTATTAAGTAACATCAGTTTAAAAGAGATTGTTGTATTATTTATTGTAACCAAACACCGTATATAAGTAACCTGAGGAGTAGTACAATAACCAAAGACCAGTAATGATATAAGAGTGAAGGAAGTATATTATCGAAGCTATAAAATACATCAGCCCAAAGACCGCAATTACGGCGTTTATTCTTCTAACCTTAGATTCGAAAGAAACTTTCACATTGCCTTTAGGGGTAACTACGTAAACTTTATCTTTAGATAGAATACCTTTGAAGAAGCTTATAGTAATGAAGGGAGATATTGCTACTGTAAGTGCAGAGAGGGCTCCAATAGCCATTAAACTATTCTTAAACCCCAACCCCAACCTTAATGCCAATATAAAGAGGGTTATCGCATACAGAACCAAAATTGCCATCCAGAGCAAGAACAGAGGAGTCCTCAAAATATCTCCGAACTCAAAAGGAGCGAGAACAGCGACCAGTGTCGCTAAAATGAAAGTAATTATTATTGGAGTATATTGTAAAAGGTGAAATACCATGTCCATCTTTTGAGATAAACTATAGGGTGAGCTTAAGATGTATTTTACCCTGTTTCTCAATACCTCACCTGTACCTAATGCCCATCTGGTTTGTTGGACGTAAAACCCGTATAAGTTATCAGGAACCTCTATATATATCGGCACTCCAGAAGAGCATACTCTTTTCCCTATGTATGCCATTCTAGCACCTATTTCAAGATCGTCTTGTATTAGACTGTAATCCCATCCGTGAAGTTTTTCTAACACTTCTCTTTTAAATATAGTTCCGCTCCCTACTGGGAATGGTCTTAAACCTATGCTCTCTTTACCTCTGAACAAAGCTCTGCTTGCTAATACTGTTGTAGCGACTAATCCTTTAGCTAAGTTAGAATACATATTATTTGTATATCCATTCCATTCAAAAACGACAGCATCGCAATCACTCTCAATCATTTTAGCATAAGCCTTAATTAAGGCGTCACGAGGAAGTCTTGAGTCTACGTCTATGGTCAGAATTAGGTTTCCTCTCGCCATTTCAAACCCATAAGATAGTGCACCGCTCTTGAAACCCAGTCTTTTTTCCCTCCTGAACAACCTAACGTTAAGGTATTTAGGGATTTTTAAGGTGCCCTTAAGGGTAGAAAAGTATTGTTCATCATCATCTGAAACTATGATTACCTCAAGCTTTTGCTTGTCCCATATTAATGTATTTATGTTATCTATTAACCCTTGAATCACGTCTAATGACTCGCCTTTAGTAGGGACGATTATAGAAAGGAAGGGTAAATTTGTCTCTTTTAAATCTGGACTTAAAACGAGAACTTTTTTAGAGCGATAATAAAGTATTAGTTGATACAATACGAAGAGCGAAGGATAGAGGAACAATAAGAGTTGTAATACTAGTATTAGCATTTTAGAGATAGTTCTTCTCTCGGTATAAAAAATTTATAGACATGCCTAGTGGATTTAGGAGGGAACCTAAGGCCCATAGATGCTAACTTAATAACGGTCTCTTTATCTATAGGTGGTAATGCAATCCCATCAGGTTCAGTTACTTTAACGGCTTTTAGTCCTAACTTTTCAAATTTTTGCTTTAAGTGTTCAGTTTTCCAATAAAGGCGAAATATACTCTCATCACATATAATCCTAATACCTTTTATTGTTGCACAATATCTTTTTCTCTGGTCGTAAGAAACGAGTAGATAGGAGTTAACGAAAAGATTAAACGTGTTTTTATTCTCTATTCTAAGGTACCAGTTTTCTATTTTTATATCTTCGCTACGATAATCTACAAGAACTACTGGTATTTTATCTAAGCCTAGTATAACAGCCGCTTGATGCCTATGATGCCCGTCTAATATCGTAAGAGAGCTTCTATCTACTACTATAGGAACAATTTTACAAAATCTCTTTAA
Organism: Stygiolobus sp. RP850M; assembly: GCF_037389295.1. NCBI lineage: Archaea > Thermoproteati > Thermoproteota > Thermoprotei > Sulfolobales > Sulfolobaceae > Stygiolobus > Stygiolobus sp. RP850M. Next base: position 134,118 of record NZ_JBBHKU010000072.1, read on the forward strand.
CATATTTATATTCTCAACGACTATACTTTCTATTACATCCTCATGTGGCTTTAGGTCTAGAGGGTTTAGCCATCCCAGTGTAAAACTCACAACAATTTTTCAATACACATGAGTTGCATAAAGGTTTTCTTGCTTTGCAAGTCCTTCTACCGTGGTGAATTAATAAATGATGTAAATTAAGAAGATCCTCTGATTCTAAGAAACCTAAGAAGTAATTCGATATATCTTTATAACTTGGTGACTTGCCTAAAATTCCCAACCTGGTAATCACTCTTTTTATATGAGTATCAACCGGGAACGCTTTGCACTTAAGACATGTAACCAGTACAACATCTGCAGTCTTATAGCCAATTCCCTCTATACTAAGTAAAAAGTTTCTAAAAGTATCACAGTCCTTAAACTCGAGTTTATACTCTAGAAATGCCTTAGCTGCGTTTCTTATATATCTTGCCTTAGAGTTAGAAAGACCGCATATTCTTATAGCACTTATTATATCTTCCGTCTTTGCGTTTAGCAATAATTTCGGCTCTATACCTATTTTTTCTTCTAAGTTTTTGTACGCAATCATAGCTGACTTATCAGTAGAGTTCTGAGACAGAATTGTAGCTATTAGAGTTTTAAAAATATCACCAGATCTTTTACAAACGTAGTAAGCTGTGAATTCTTCCTCGTTCAACTCCTTATATGCTTTTCTAAGTAGTTCATAAATTTGAGAAACCGTACACATCCTAATAGGACTTATTTTACTCTACATTAATAAATTATGTAAAAAAGATTAGAAGTTAAGGTAAAATTAAGTAAAGTAGTAATAATTCCCGTTAGCTAGTAGCACTATAGTAGTGTCTTTAGAGACTACTGTGTTCACATGATAACCGCTCGCATCTAATATGTTATATATTGATACGATTTGTAGTGGTTTCACCAAGAAATTGTTAATATTGTATGTTGCATTACATATAATTATCTTGCTTATTGTAATATTATACTGACCGTAATTATAAACGAAAATCCCAGACAAATTATTTGAGACTCTGATCAAAGTTATCTGAGTATCTATGGCGTTTTGTAGAGCATTATACGACGAGCTAACTTGACTCTGCGTATTGTTATAAAGATTACTAAAATATACAAACAGAGGGACTGCTAGAGAGATGGTGATTAATGTAACTATTAGAGAAGAAAAAATAGAGGATATCGCCTTCATATATATCACGTAGTTTCAGATGCCAGAACATTTAGTGCTACACTAAATTGTTTCCCTACACCAGTAGTTCCGTATATTATTACGGTGTAGTATTGCCCAGCATTGTATACTCCTTTAAGAAGGTAGACGTGCTGGTAAGTCTGCCCTGGCAATATGCTGGTAAGATTGAAGTTAGACACCGGTTGACCGTTAACATATACTGAAGTTATATTTACGTTAACATTACCGTCATTAACCAATGTTAATTGTAAATAGGCTTGAGATGTAGACGGATTTACTATTATTTGTGCTTGGGCGTTCACATTAACGTTTTGGGTTAAATTACCGAACATGCCTTGACTATATGCATACAGTAGAGCACCTAATGCCATAGTTATAGCAAGTACTATTACTGTACCTAATATGGATGAAATACCTTTTTTACTTCTATGTTGCATCTTTTAATCCCTCATAAAATATCTATCTTTAAATACCATGAGGGAAAGCCGAAAGTATTGTTGCTATTACTAGCGGAGCAATAACTGCCGGTAAGTAAAATGTAACAAATCTAGAGATTTTTGAGAATATTAGACCGATAGCAAAACTATAGGAGAATACCACTAGATCTTGTGATTCCACGTTCTTACTGTTACTAAATACATTCCCTAGCATGAAGAATGTCAGCCACAACATAATAGGTGTTAAGAATAACATAACATCAAATAGCCTTAATTGTCTCAGCATACTATTTCTCATTATAATTATATCGTTAACCAAATCCGAAAGTTCTTCTAGACCTACACTGGTCAAACCAGATTTACTCAATATCTTCAACGTATTCATCACGTTATTAAACAGCTTAGATGACGTATTCACTTCAGGAATCTCGTTATCTATAGAAACCTTTCTAATTATATCCTCAAGAATTTTATAACCGAGGCCTTTTTTAGCTCTTACCTTGGTCAACGAAGTAACAACACTGTAACCGATTTTCATGAAATCCGAAACTTGATTTAAAATATCTGGTAGTTGAGAGAGTAGGTAGTTTGCAACAAGGATTTGCCGATAAATGTATAACAGAGGAATCGACAAGATAGTTATAATTGCAACGAATTTTATAATCAAATTCAAAGGCGTTAAAGTAATTAAAATCAGGGCTGGCAGAGGCAAAATATATTTATAGCTAGCCTTAATTTGATAGTCTCCTACAGGCTGTATTGCTGATGTGAGAAATATGAACGCAGGTGTAAATATCAATGGGAATAGTAATTGTAAGATATTTACCTTGAAAGTGAATTGAAAGCCTACTAGAACAATTGGCAGTAATAAATAAACTGCAAATATCATTTCAGAGAGCTCCGCCGATCTCTCTACATAATTCTTGTACTCTTCTCTATATGACTGCAAAATTTCTCTCATAGACTCCCTCATTCTGTCCTTTATAGATATACCGAGGTCAGCTGCAATTAGAAACTTAGAATATATTTTTCCTAGTAAATCATCTTTGTGTAAAATAGCTCTCCTCTCAACCGCCTTGTAACTTGACTCATTTAACACTTCTTTACTCTTTTTAATCATCTGGTACTCTACCGAGGGAACCTTTAGGCCCCTTACATTTAGTAATTCTTCGATAGTCTGAAGGACATTTTTATCAATTAATGAATTTACATATGCAATTATAGATATAAGAGGAGCCTCTTGGTTTACTTCCTTTTTATACTCCTCCTTTTTAGACCAGCTGTACAGTAAGGGATAGAAGTAGACAACTAAAAATACACCGATTTCACTAAACACTACTAATCTTACTGTAAGAAACGACACGATAGTTATTGCCACTAAGAGAATAGGTAAAATTCTTATCAATTTCTTATATTCTAAACACACTTGCTCGAAGTCTCCTCCAACATACTCTAAGTCTTTCTTAATTCTCTCCTCGAATATTTCACATGCTAGCCATCTCAACCTTACCACCCGTATCATAGAATTCCAAAACCTTTTGACTAACTTCTTCAAAGCCTATGACTTTAGAGTTCTGTAAATCTTGTAAAAACTTTACACGTCTATTCAATTCACTTTGCAGATCCACGTTATAAGTTTCCTTTAGTTTTCTCAATAAAGAAGATTTCTTAATTAGCTCTTCTACAGTAGTAGGAGTAAACCTTGTTTTCATATAAGACCATTCTATCACCCTCTTAAATCCAACTTTTGACTTAGAAGTAACTACTTCGTAGATAGAGAGCACTGATCTTCTACTATTACCTCCCTCTTTTACATTTCCGACTACTACAAAAGCCCACACTGTCTGAAGAAACAGCTTGGCTAGGTCATTTGACAACAAGTCCGTGATTCTCGTTACTGCATCGGTAGGTCTAGAGCCGTGAAATGTAGTGATAGAACCGTGACCAGACGCTGATGCATGGACTAACGCCTCAATTTCTTTACCTCTAACCTCTCCAATAACCAAGTAATCAGGTCTATATCTCAGCGATAACTTTGCTAAATCCATCATAGTAATATCGAAATTACCGGAGAGTGTAGCCCTTGAGACAAATCTCACCCAATTTTGATTCTTAATGTTTATTTCCGGAGTATCTTCAATAGTGAGAATCTTATAATTTGGATTAATTAAATTCAATAAGGCGTTTAGTAGCGTGGTCTTACCAGATCCAGTAGCTCCAAGGATAATGATAAAGGGTTTATACTCTATGAGTAACCATAAATACGAAGCCGTTAGTTCGTTAATCATTCCAGACTTTATGATCTCTACTATGCTTAGCGGTTTTAGAGGGAACTTTCTAATATCAAAAGTTGAGCCAGGTAGTGAAATCTCCTTTGAAATTGTTGCAGCTACTCTATGTCCCTCTGGAAGGGAAAATTCTAGGAAGGGTTTAGCTATATTTATGCTCTTGTTAGCCTTATTTGTCAACCTTTCTATAGTTTTTATTGCCTCTTCCTCAGTTTGAATATGTATATTAGTATATAGCCGAATACACTCTGAATGATCTCTATGAATTACTGTTAATGGGTATAAATATCCCTTGTATTCGATTTCCTCTACCTTAGGGTCAAGCATTAAAATAGTAAGTTCTCCGTAAAGCAAGGATTTCTTTATGTGGTAAAGAACCTTTTCAATTGATTCGTCAGGAAACTTAAAGCTTTGTAATCTTTTTACTATCTCTTCTTCAATATTATCCACTTTAGTGTAGTATAATTCTGAAAGAATCTTGTCCTTAGCCTTCTCTTCAAAAGATGATAATTTAGGCTCTTCTACAATGTATAAACATTGACTCGACTTCTTTACAATGTTTACCTTCACGGGACCTACATAATATTCTTCGAGAACTTGTTCGCTCATATAACAAAAAAAACTTAAAAATGGCCTCAGAGTACTCCGAAAGTTTCGATCTCTTCTTTTAACATTAGAGATTCTTTAACTGCTTTGAACAAAACTTTCTTAAATAAATCAAGCAGCTTATACTCCTCATTCCATTGTATTCCTCCCAAATTAACTAGAAGAGACACCATATCATATGTAGGTTCTAACTTAAACGTTAATTTTTCGGAGTCTGTTACAGTAATTTGTGTACCATACATACCGACTACTACGACGTTATTCAAGTTTTTCCTCAGATAAATGCAAAGGTTCTCTCCCACTATCTCGGCACTTTCAACCTTAACTGGGTTCTCGAACCCATATATAATGTATTTTCTCTTTATATTAGATTTCTTTATTTCTATTTCCTTCCTGCCTTTTGTAACTTGTACGTTATTTCCCTCAATATTTACGAATTCTCCTGCTTTTCCAATTACTAACACATTGTAAAAGTCTGGGTGTTCCTCCCTTTTCTCCCAGATAAAATCTCCATTCACTATTTTCTCAACTCTTATCTTTTTAGAATCTTCTATGTATGTAGAAACGGTTCTTATTCCCTTTTTTTCTACAAACTTCGGCTTCACCGTAAATTCATAAACTTCTTCAACTTTAATTCCCCTATGAATTCTTACCTGCACTACTTCTTCAGAGTCACCTATTTTGTAAAATGGTAGTTCAAAATTTATTTCTCCCGTTAGTTCAGTAAGCTCGTAACTTATCTCTTTATTTCTGACCCTTATACTTACCATCTTACGTAAATTAGTTGGAATATCAAACACTAATGTACCCTTTAATACTGCATTGCTCGATTCATCTTTAACGTACTTCCCATTATGTAGTGCGACATTTAATTTCACATCCTTAATACTAAGCTTTAGTTTCTCGCTTCGTAGCTTAATAGGATACTCATACTCATAGATCTCATTTACTACCTTGATTATCTCTTCAACTTGACTACCATCCATAAGATAGGGTTCTACGTGGATTACCAGTTTATTATTCTCATAATTTCTTCTTGTCTCTACAACTTTTTGACCTAAGATAACCTCACCTTTTATCACGTCCCTTATTTCAATTTTATAGCCTATTGTATCCCTTTGAACGGTTATAAGGCCTTCATCTTCATTAGGAGATACTATATATATTCTATTAGTTCTTGATAAAGCTACTATCTTATAATCTATTGATTTTAAAGCTCTTATATTCTTAAGTGAATATATTTTCTTTAAATCATATGAATACACGTTAGTAATATCATTCGTTAATACTACTAAGTATCTATTAACATCAGAAGATTGGAGGTTATTGTATATCTGCCCTAAGTAAGACCATCCACCCTTGTAAAAATACTTTACTTTTCCCTCACATGATATAAATATACCACTATAGGACTCACCTAGAAAATGAACGTCTGAAGAACATACACCTAGTAAGTCATAATCAAGAGAATCAGAGATTATTCTGCCGTTTAAAGTTTGATAAATGTCTCCAATCGAAGTACTTGCTAAGAAGACTGCTGGCTTTTTATATTTCTTTATACTTCCATCTCTTCCTATTGTCAATGAGAAATCACTATAAACGACTGATACATAATCATTAAATATTCTGTAATGAATGGGTTTATCCAGCTCTACCTCCTTGCCTTCAGGAGTTATAATTTTTATGATGTCATTTGTAAAGACTTTAAAACCGTATTTAGAAAAATAGGAAGTATATTTTTCTCCATTAAATACTATCCCTCTTAAACCTTTATATACTGGCATTATCTCTTCATTCATATAAACAACGTCTAAAGGTAATTTCGAGTCATATTCCTTAATAATTTCCCTTCTATTCCCGTCTAATTTTATCACCTTATTATCTTTCCATAAAATCCAGTCTCCTTTTTCTATAAAGGTAGGATATATCTCGATATAAGGAGACTTGACTGCATCTGAGTGTAGGACTATTTTATCTTCATGTCTGGACATCCATACGTTGATATCCGAAGGTAATGTTAACGATATTGACTGCTCCACTATAGGTATCATAATACACAAGTAAGGTTAAAGTAGGATGAGAGATAGTCGAAAATACTTGAGAAAGAACGGTTATCGTAATATTAGGAATTATATTAGCTTACACTTTAATGATTGAAAAGCTAAGAGATCTTATGAAGGAGATAAGCTTACTTGTAGGACTATTGGTGGTTAGTTTATTCTTTTATGCTTGGGGATTTTCATATCCTATAGAGGGCATATTCGCACCGTATGCCTTACTAAAAATGGTTAAAATCTCCAGAAAGTTTAGACTAAACGGTAAGAAACATTAGAGCATAAATTTTTCTCTCTACACAATTTAAAGAAACACTCGATTGCACTTCTACCTTTTAATCCTAATTCCTTTGAAAAGATGCTCACTTCATTTTTCTCAACCATTTTGGAAGCTGATTCTCTTATCAAAACTTTTAATTGTAGAATTATTTGTTCATCGAGTCTCTTAGTTGCTAAAACTTTCAGAATCAATGGAGAATTTTGACAGACATTATTCCAAAGATTTAATAAATCTACATCTCCTGCATCGTAAGTTACTTTAGCGTCGTAATCACCGCTTATAACTGGAGTTATTCCACTATTATAGAGCATTTTGACTAGATAGAACTCTGTTGAGTTACTCCCAGGTACTAAAACTCTTTTTGCAGTGCTTGATAATAGTTGAAGCCTCAATCCGGTTGATACATAACTTCCATTACTCAATATACTAAAATTCTGTGCGAAATTTAAAATTGGGAGTGGGATATATACTAAGTCTACCTTATCTAGATAGAATTTTAATTCGTCTTCCCTATCTACTTTAATCAACTCAAATGTAAAACCTCTGGTATCAATGTCGTTTTTTAACAGAGGAATTAGGGGCTTTAACTCCGCTTCTCTCGCGTAAGCTATTTTGACTATCACAACAATACTATAACTACTTTTTATTTTAATTATTTGAGTTTATCATTAATGATGAAAACAACCATTGTTGGTGCGGGGTATGCGGGTTTAAACACATATTATACTCTTGGAAGAGAAGCAGAAATTATAAGCGATAGAGATTATTTTATCTTCTACACTGCTTATTTAAGAAATCTACTAAATTTGGAAAAAAACAGATATACCTCGAACCTCCGTTTCGTTAGAAAAACTACCATTAAGGACTTTGACCTTAAAGGAAAATGGATTAAGACTAAAGAAGGAACGGAAATAAACGCAGAAAATTTAGTATTAGCTGTAGGTTGTGATAGAAACGAACAGATAAACTTTATAAGAAAATTACTCGAGAAGGAGAAAATCTCTTTGAGCATCGAGAATGAAGAAGAATACTTGGCAATACAATTAGCCTTCTATTTAAGAAAAATAGGCAAAGACGTGAGCTATTGCGGAAATATGCTTTCTAGCCTTGGAGAAAAAGTAAGTAACGCAATAATAGAGAGTATGAATAATAAAAAAATCAAGATCATGGAGAATTGTGAAGATATACTACCACCTTGTAAACCACCACATCCCTTTGAGTTCTTTCCTGTAAATGAGTTTCTGCAATATAAAGGTGTTTATATAATAGGGGATCTAATCAAAGGTTTTCCTAAGGTAGGAGAACTTGCAATGAGAACCGGTATATATGTAGGAAAAAGGATTAGGAAAAACTTAAACTTGCCTTTCAAACCAGTCTTTATTAACATAATTGATTCTGGCGATTACGCAATCCATATTAGGAGTGACAAACTATGGGGCGGTAATTATGAAAGTGTAAAAAAGTCGAGATTAAGGGCGTTCATGAAAAGGTTTATTGAAAAATATTATGTCTATAGAAAGGGGAAAATGGGCATACTTTATTATCTGTAAGTGAAGTATCCAGGGACCTATGGGGGGTTCAGGGGGTCGTATAGTTGACCTTCATCTATAGGTCCCTGGATACCCTAAACTAATATATAGTAGATGGGGTATAATTAGTTTTCCTCTTATAATGCTTAATAACCCTAATATATTCCCATATCTTTATAAAACTATATAGTAATCCGTACTAAATATATATCGTATATCCGCTAAAAATCTTAATTATACCTGATTTACGATTAGAGAATATTATTTAACGTTTAAATCTCAGTGTGTCAATTATGGTAAAAGAGGTTTGAAAATGTGATAACGAAGTTTTTCAAAAAGAGAGACGATGATAATAAGATGAACATTACAGATGAGTTCGGAGAATGGCTAATCATACGTAAAAACGCTTATGCATTAACTGTGAAAAAAGCCGTAGATAAGACCTTTAAAAAATTAAAGATTAAAAACGGTAATTTTAACTTTATTTCAATTTCAGAAGACGAGAAAATAAAGGGACTAATAGGAATAAAAGGAATGGTATATTTTACTGAACAAATTAGAGACGCTGATTTTTACAAGGCATTCAAAGATGTTTCTGATGAATACTTTACTTTAGGTGAGATGAGGTTAAGTAGACTTAGAGTTTGTAATCTGACTTTTCTATTCTTTAGCATAAACATGCTAGTGAGAAAAACAGAGGAAGAGAATGATAATGTAAAATTGCTTTTCCCACCTAAAGGGGTTTACGCTGACGAAATCCCTTATGTTATGAAGGATTTATTTCTGAAAATAGTTGAGCGAAATTCAAATACTGTGTGTAACTCCATTTCATATAATCTAAACAACGGTACTTTTGAAGGAGTGTTTTCTTGTAGGCTTGTGCATGGAATTGATTTACACTCACTATATGACTCTTTCTCTTACTTCGGTATTGAAGCACCTAAAATTTCTCTTAAAGCGTCGAATAATATCGTTGAAATTTCCATATCATTACAGAAATTTAAAACTAAATACTTGATTCCATTATTATGGGGAAATATAATAGCTTCTAATATTGTATGCTAAAATCATATTAACTAGATAGTATTAATATTAATCGAGATTTATGATTAAAGTATCGGATCTAAGCATACCCACACTAGATGATGTAAATGCATTTAACAAGAAAATTCTATTACGAATTGATATAAACTCACCAATAGATAAAAAAACTGGTAAGTTATTAGACGACTCGCGTATAAAAGCTCATGCTTATACTGTGAAAAATTTACTAGAAAGAGATAATGCGATAGTTATATTATCCCATCAAGGTAGGCCCGGTGACGATGACTTTATATCACTACAACAACATGCGGAATTACTATCTAAATATATTGGTACTAACGTTGAGTTCATAGAAGACATCATAGGACCGTATGCGATAGAGAAGGTCAAGAAGATAGAAAAAGGACAGATTTATTTACTAGAAAATGTAAGATTAGTCTCTGAGGAACTAATCGAAGCTCCTCCTGCACAACATGCCAAAACATTCTTGGTTAGAAAATTATCACCTCTATTTGATATTTATGTAAATGACGCATTTGCTGCAGCTCACAGAAGCCAACCAAGTCTAGTAGGATTCCCAATAGTTTTGCCATCAGCTGCGGGCAAAGTAATGGAAAAAGAAGTTTCAGCATTAGCTAAGATATTTAACCCTGAAGACTCACCAAAAATATTCGTCCTAGGAGGAGGAAAAGTCAGTGACACACTAAAAATAATTGAACATTTAGCAAAGAACAGAGTTGCTGATAGAATTCTAACAGGTGGGTTGGTAGCTGAATTATTCGCTGCAGCTAAAGGAATAAACCTTGGAAAAGCTAACATGCAAGTGCTAGAAAGTAAAGGATTGTTGAGCCTAATTCCAAGGGCTAGAAAACTGCTTCTCAGCGGAGCCCCAATAGAAATACCTGTTGACTTCGTTACAGAGAAACAAAATGGCGAGACCTCTGAGGAACCTGCTAATAACATAAACGGAACTATTAAAGATATAGGCTCAACTACTATAGAAATTTATTCATCCTTTATTAAGGAGGCAAAAGTAATCACCATGAGGGGACCAATGGGAATCATAGAGGATGAGAGATTTAGGAACGGAACTAAAAGCCTTTTAAAGTCAGCATTTGAAAGCCCCGGTTTTGTAATAATAGGGGGAGGTCATATGATAAGCATGGTGGAAAAAGGAATAGAAATTAATGAGAATAAAGTTCATATATCCACTGGTGGAGGAGCATTACTTTTATTTCTAGCTGGAGACAAATTACCGGCATTAGAAGCACTTCACCTCTCATGGGTGTCTAAAGGTGGCAAGAGTTAAAGTAGCTGTTAATGGTTACGGAACAATTGGAAAAAGAGTAGCAGATGCAATAAAATTACAACCAGATATGGAACTAGTGGGAGTAGCGAAAACCTCACCCAACTATGAAGCATTTACCGCCGTGAAGAAAGGTTACAAGCTTTATGTACCAAAAGAAAATGCAGCCAAATTTGAGAAAGCAGGGATACAAGTTAATGGATACATAGAAGACATGATTAATGAAGCCGACATAATAGTAGATACAACTCCTAATGGAATTGGAGCAAGTTACAAACCATTGTACCAGAAGTTCGGGAAGAAAGCTATATTCCAAGGAGGAGAAAAAGCGGATGTTGCAGAAGTCTCTTTTTCAGCCTTATGTAACTATAACGAGGCTATTAACAAGAACTACATTAGAGTTGTATCTTGTAACACAACCGGAATATTAAGAACTTTATGCACTATTAACAGTAAGGTAAGTAGAATAGAAAAAGTAAGAGTAACTGTGGTAAGAAGGGCATCTGACCCAAAAGAGATAAAGAAAGGTCCAATTAACTCAATAGTACCAGATCCAGCCTCAGTTCCTAGCCACCATGCAAAAGATGTTTTAACCGTGATGAAGGGGATAGACATAATATCTATGGCAGTAGTAGCTCCTACAACACTAATGCATATGCACTTGATGAACATAACAATGAAGGAACCCGTTAGAAGAGAAGACGTGATTTCTGCATTGAAGGACACTGAAAGAATAGTTCTCATAAATTCCTCTAGAACTGGTATAGGTTCTACTGCTGAAATCATAGAAGTATCTAGGGATATAGGCAGATACAGAAACGACATACCCGAGGTCGTAGTATTTGAGGACTCAATCTACTCTCAAAATAATGAACTGTTCCTAATGTACGGAGTTCATCAAGAATCAATAGTAGTGCCTGAAAATATTGACGCTATTAGAGCTGCGATGAATCTTGCTAATAAGAACGAGTCAATTAAAATAACTAACGATACATTAGGATTAATGAAAGGTTATCTAATATGACAGAACCAACATACACTGTAAGTTTTTGGTTGAGAAAAATAGCTGTATTAGTAGATGGATCAGAAAATAGCTTTAGGGCATTAGAATTAGCATTAGATTTTGCTATGAGATACGGTTCACAGATAACAGTTATTCATGCTTGTGACACTTGTAATGAGACAGAAATTAGTGAGAAAATTAAGAGAAGAGTTAATGACAGGGCAGAGTATGAGTTAAAGATTCTTAAATATTCAAGTAAAGAAAGTAGCACAGCAAACGAAATATTAAAGTATTTAAGTGAAAACACATACGACGCGGTAATCATGGGAGCTAGAGGGTTATCAATAAACAGCGAGTTAAATATAGGTTCTGTAGCTATGTCCGTAGCCCTTAACGCTACCACTACAGTTATTCTAGTTAGATAAAATTAGTTTAAATAATTTTAAAAAAAAAAAGAAATAAAGAAAGGAAAAAATTAGATTAACAGAGGAATAGCTTTACCATTTGAGAATTGTCCTAAATCTAAATCAAATGTGTACTTAACGGTAAGGAATCTCTTTCTGAACTCTATCACCTTTTTCTTTACTTCTGAGACATCCTTTTTGTCTATTGCTACCTCTCTCATAAACTTGGCAATTTCAGCCATATCTTCTTCCTTAACACCGTACCTAGTCATTTCTTGTACTCCTAGCCTAATACCACTTGGATCCTTTACAGCACTAGGTGGGTCGTAAGGCAATAAGTTTTTGTTAGTAATTATGTTTGCATCTTCAAACATTTTTGCAACCTTAGCTCCTCCTCCCAGATTCCTTACGTCTATCGCAACTTGATGACTTTTCGTATACCCTAAATGCTCTCCAACAACCTTAAATCCTTCAGCTGCCAATGCCTCAGCAAACGCTTTAGCATTTCTCACAATTTGCTTTGCATAATCCTCTCCGAAATATTTCATTTCAAGTGCGGTAACCGCTACACTAGGTAGTCTATGCAAATGATGGTTACTTACAAACCATGGAAATATCGTATCACTTACTTTTTTGTATAGCTCATCGTCATTGATAAATATTGCGCCACCTTGGGGACCTGGAAAAGTCTTATGTGTCGATGAAGTCATGATGTCTGCTCCTTCTAATAGCGGATTATGCCATGCTTTTCCAGTGATTAAACCGTAAACGTGAGCAGCATCGTAAATAAGCCTGGAATTTACAGCATGAACATGAGGTGCTAGTTCTTTAGAAGGATGTGGGAATAAGTATAAGCTACCACCCAACACTACAAATTTAGGTTTAACTTGCTCGATCATTTTAATTGCCTTATCAACATCTACATTCATATTCTCAGGATCGTAAGGTAGTTCTATTTGCTCTATGCCTAGAGCGCCTAGTGTACCAAATCTAGTATGACTTACATGCGCACCAGCCTGAACTGGAGCTATAAGAGCTTTATCTCCAGGATTAGCCAAGACCTTGAATACTTCCGCATTAGCTAAGGTACCGCTTATTGGCCTTAAATCACAGTGAACAGAATTAGTTATTTCATTCATTAATTTCATAGCTAGAGTTTCTATTTCATCTACGTATTTAGTACCTTGGTAGAACCTCTTATATGGCTTACCTTCAGCATATCTTGACATAAAATCGCTCATATAAACCGTTTCAGCTAAAGGGCTCATCACGTTTTCTGATGGAATTAAGTTTAACGTTTCTAGTCTTCGCCACCTATTCTGTTCTCTGGTTATTTCTATGATTTTTTGAAGTTCTTCGGGAACTTGAGGCATTAGGTAAAAATAGGTTATAAAAATTTTAAACTTTCGCAGCCCTACCTAGCTTAAGATGCGCCTTCCCCAATTCTTTATTGGCTAGTGCTGATAACAAGTTAAGCTCACCAGCCAACACTGTAGAAGCTATTATTTCAGCGAATTTCTTAGCATTGCTACCAGGCGGGTTACCACTACCGTAAACGCCCATTATAGAAAGTGCTTCTCTCTGTGTAGGTAATCTAGTACCTCCTCCTACGGTCCCTACTTCAAGAGAAGTTAGAGTTACAGATATGTAAATTCCGTTTTCTCTGACTTCAGTCCACGTGTAACCGCTGCTACTTTCAACTACTTGAGCCATATCTTGACCAGTTGCCAAGAAAATGGCCGCAATTATATTTGCAAAGTGAGCGTTATATTGAAAGAACGTTCCTGCCCTAGCTCCACCAGCCCAATTCTTTCTCAAATTGACCTCATGAATTAAGTTCTTATCTGATTTCAAAACCTTTGTGATAATATCGTTAGGGATTAAAGCCTCAGCTACTACGGTTTTCCCTCTACCGTGAAGACTATTTACTATTGATTGCTTCTTATCACTACACATGTTACCGCTAACTGCTAAACACCTAGCCCTTCCAAAGTTCTCCTCGATATATTCACACACTTTCTCTGTAGCAATAGTAGCCATATTCATACCCATCGCGTCACCAGTATCATAAATAAACCTCAACCACACATTATTACCTAAAACGTAAGGCTCTACGGAAATTAATTTTCCATGAGAAGTTGTAGACTCTGCTATATGTTTCAAATCTTCATAATGTTTCTTTACCCAATCTATAAAATCTACAACATCAATTATACTATCCAATTTGAAAACCGGAGCCCTTGTCATTCCGTCAAAAATTATCTTAACTCTTGTACCTCCACTTAAGGTTACGGCCTTTGCACCACGGTTAACGCTGGCTATCAAGGCTCCCTCTGTTGTAGCTAAAGGTACATAGAATTCTCCCCTAGCATAATCACCATTAACTCTTAAAGGACCTATAACACCCATAGGTACTTGAACAGCTCCTATTACATTCTCTGCATTTCTATTCTTAATTTCAGCATAATCTAAAATTGTAGAACCTATCGAAGGTAAGTTTGAGTTAGTTAATCTTTCTATAGCTAGTCTTCTAGCTACCATCGCAGCATTTGCTTCTAAAAAATTATCTATTTCATGAAGTTGGATCTCGCCCTTTATTACTTTCTCAACAATATTATTAATTGTTTCCTGCATTATCTATCACTCTAAATTTTATCCCGTACTGTATTAAGCCATTAGTGGAATCAGACCTCAGCCTTCTTAACACAGCCTCAACTCTAACACCCTCTTTTAATTCATTGGCTTCTACGTCTGTCAAGGGGGCAACTATATCTAAACCCTCATCTAACCTAATGAGACCTACTATTATAGGGACTTGCTTTTCGAACCCCTCCCTTGTTTGATAAAGGACTGTGTATTCGAGTAAAGTACCTGTCCCCTTAGCCTTAACCTTTTCTACGTCTACAGAGCCACAATTTCCACATATACTTTGATACGGATAGAACACGTTCCCACATTTCTTGCATATTCCTAGAGTTAGAGAGTATAACGTATTTTTTAGTCTCCAACTTTGAGATGGACTTATTTTCATATATTTCACCTCATCAGAGCAACTAGATGAGAAGAATTACCAAGATCGTCTGTAGACAATAAAAATCCTCTTTCTGCATCTATTTTACCTCTTGGATGTTCTCCAATTAAATGTAAATATAACTCAGCTAACTGATATATCGCAGCAGCCGAGCCCGGATAGCCTCTTGCTTTAAGACCACCACCTAGATTTACGTTTACATTATCTAGATTGTCCAATCCGTTACCGTCCTTAGCAAGACCTAAGGACTCTAGCTCTAACGTAGCTAAGATACTATAAGAATCGTGGATCTCGTAAATATCATTACTACTCATTTTAGCCGTGAGCTTCTTTGCAACATCTCTTACAGAGTTTATTCTCACACTAGCAAGATCTAAAGGTAAATTACTGCTCACGATGTTTTCTATTTTTACAGTTGTATCAGTGAATTTCCTTGACAATTCATCAGATGTTATCAGAACTACTGAAGCACCATCAGCCCTTGCAGCTACATCAAACAAACGCAAGGGTTCAGCAACTATCTGCGAATCCATTATTACCTTTTTATCTACTTTAAATCTAAGATACGCATAAGGGTTCTCCACAGCGTTTTCGTGCATCTTTAAAGGCCATTTTGTAAAGTAATCATAGTCTTTACTGAACTTTTTCATATACCTCTTCATTAGTAAGGCAGCATGTGCATGAGGAGTTAATCCTACTTGATATTGGTATTCATTACCCAAATTATAAGAGATGACATCATTAACGTACTTTGACGGAAAATCCGAAAACTTATCCACACCTATTAGCAGAACACTATTAGCAATACCAGATTTGATTAACGAATATGCTGCTAATACTGCCGAACCACCGTTATCCCCATTTTCAACTCTAAACGATATAGAGGTTTTAATGCCTAACTTGTTGGAAAGTTTGAAGGCTAACATAAGATTCTTAGACAAGGTATCACTATACGTGCTGGCTAAAATTAAAGCATCAATTGATGAAGGCATTTCCTTTACTTTTAATATTAAATTCTTGTAAGCTTCAATGACTAGATCCGTTTCAGAAAATTCATAGTACCTATCAATTTTTATGAGACCACTACCTACTATTGAGACCATTATTCATACACCTTGAACTTATTGGTCGTTTTTGCATATAACGAATAAGGAATGACCTTTTTCCTATTCATATAATATTCTACACTCGGGGCTAGCTTTTGCCTCTCAGAGATTTTATCCGTTACTAATATGCTGAAGGCATCACTTCCTGCACCGCTTCCAAAGGGAGCTGTTAATATTCTTTCACCAGGTTTCGCAATATCAAGCACTTTTGCCAAGCCTAACAAAGCAGAAGCGTTATAGGGATTACCGATATATGGAGATACTAATCCGGCCTTTACTTTTTCTAACGGAACATTCAATTTCTTTGCAACTTGTATAGGAAACTTACCATTAGGCTGGTGAAATACAAAGTAATCAAAGTCAGAAATTTTGTACCCATTCTCATCGAGAAGGTTCTTCACCGCAGACATTATATGATAAAAGTAAGCAGGTTCACCAGTAAATCCTTCGCCATGAAGTGGATACGGCATACCATCTCTCCTCCAGAAATCCGGAGTATCGGTAGAGAAGGAGGTAGAAGCTTCGATAACTGCTGCGGATTCGTTGTCTCTTCCAACTACATAAGCTACTGCAGCCGAGGCTGAACTAAGTTCTAGAACGTCGCCAGGATTTGATTGTGCAGTATCACTACCAATTACTAAGCCGTACTTAATCTTACCCGCTTCAACCATACTAGAAGCAAGTCTTAAACCGGCTGAAGCTGCTCTGCAAGCAAATTCTAAATCGGCACTTAGAGTCTTATGAGAGATACCTAATGAATCTAATAAAATAGTAGCAGTAGGCTTAACGGCATAAACTTTAGATTCAGAGCCGAACAATACAAGGTTAATCTCTGAGGGATCAATTCTAGCTCTAGCTAAGGCATTTCTAGAGGCTTCCCATGCCATTGTAGTAGAATCCTCATCTGCTGAAGGAACGGCCTTTTCTGACAATCCGAGGCTTTTTACAACCTCCTTTTCAATGCCCCATAGCTCAGCTATTTCCTCAGACCTAATTCTATATCTAGGAATATAACTACCCCATCCTACTATTCCACTTTTCATTGATAAATGGAATGTAAGAGCTTTAATTATAAGATTTTCGACAAATGACTATAACCTAATCGACAAATGTCGAAAAAGTAATATATAGGGTATGACTTGGATTTAATTGAAAATTATTGGTGATGAGTAAAAAACACGGGGACTTTATGACCGGCTCAGCTCACGCTGATGATCTGTCAGCATAAAACATCTGGTAGCGTCTAGGCTTTAATTGTGCCACAATGTAATTAAAAGCAGCTTGCGGATCACTCTGTTCACCACAAGTATACACATCCAATGTAGCATATTTGTATTCATTCCATGTATGAAGTGCTATATGACTTTCCTCTACTAGAGCTATGACTGAAACTCCGCCTTTCTTGCCTCCGAATTTCCACGCTTTAATTTCTACTAAATTCATTTTAGCTATATTCACTGCTTCAAGAACTATCTTTTCTAGCAGGTCTTTATCCGTAAGAAGTTCTTCATCGAGATCGTATAGATTGCCAAAAACGTGCTTACCTATTATTTTATCTTCAGAGGAGGTTTGGAAATAGGTTTGTTGTTCCATCTTTTTTCCTAGGGCCCTCCGTCTCATTATCTTCTATATGGGGGATAATAAAGTAAACTGGTCTATCTAGTCTTCGAAATAAACTAATATATCACCCTATAGTATTAACCGCAATGAAACGAATTTACCTGCTTGGCATCATACTCATATTATTTATAAGCCTAGGTGCAGTATTTTACGTAGAAGCTAATAATTTCCACGTTTATGCGTATATAGTTAAGGAATCAATAACCCAATCTGGTTACCAAGTTTATTCAATCTGTGTCGTTAGTTCAAATAAAGGTCCTCTACCAATGTCAGCTAATGTAATAGTGGCAATTTCCGCGGGAACGCAATCTGGTATATTCGCCCACACAAAGAACTATATCAACGATACAAGTATTAGCGTTGCTCCTTTCAGCTCTAAGAAGTTATTAGTTAATATATCAATTCCAGCTGCACAACAAGTCTATAATGTTTATATCGAGGGGTCTGGTAATTACAATTGGCAATTGAAACCACAGAACAACATAACTTTAAATCAACAAATATATCAATTAAACACTATTGCACATTTCTACCCTATAAGAGCCGTTGTGTCCTCAAAGTATCTTACATTCTACACTAACGCTTCGATCATTTTCACAAACTCACATGCTTATCCTTATTACGTACAGTCAGCTCCGATATCACTAACCGCTTATCCCAATGGAAGTATAATTTACTCAATCGCCTTCGTTCTTAATACTCAGTACATAAAACTCTCAAGTGGTTCTTACACGGCTAAACTCTATATAAATGGAAGTTTAGTCAATACTTCAAGTATAACTATTTCTCAAGGACAGCAAGTAGTGATATACGGTAACCTCCCACCGTCAAACATAATATCTGTACAAAATTACGGTACGGCATATAATATAACATTGTTCTTAAACGGACAACAATTGATATACTATTTCGGCGAAATTATTTCAATATGATAGGGGCAAATCTTGACGTTAATAAGTTAACGTTTTCAATCTACGCTCCTTATATAGAAAAACTTGAGATTAGCATTTCTAGTCTAGGAAAATATGAGCTTGAAAAAGATGATTTGGAATATTTTAGGGGAGCCATAGATAACGTAAGAGAAGGTATGGAATATATGTTATAGTGAAAACGTTACAAAGCTTGATTGAACAAAACGTAAAATAGATGGAGAATATACAGATGTTCTAACCGGTGAATACTTTAGAGATTCAGTAACCGTCAAAGACCTACCGAGAGTCTTAGTAAAGCAAAATTAAGGTATGCGGGGGGTGGGCTTCGAACCCACGCAGGCCTACGCCAGCGGATATCCCTAAGGCCTTGAGTCCGCCCCCTTTGACCAGCTCGGGCACCCCCGCCTACCTATCTACATATTTCTCATTAATTTTAAGTTTTTCACCTATTGAATTATAGCTTAACTTAAAATCTCGATACGACCCTCTTCGTTCCCTAAAATCACCTCATAATCTTTAACACCCTTTTTACCGCAAAAAACACCACTCTCTACTACACCAGGTATCTCCTTTACTTTCTTTTCAAAAGCACATAATTCGCTTGTATTTACATCAACATCTATGATTATATTACCATTATCACTGATTACTCCTCCGATTTTTCCGTTAGTTTCCCTAATCCTTGCTTTGTATCCCAGCGAAGTAAGCTCCGACAAAACGTAAGATATGGCAGCTTGAGTGACTTCTACTGGGACGGGTAACTGATTTGAGCTTGAAAGTTTACTATACTCTCCAATGAATACTGACCTTTGAGAAAAATAGTATAATAATTTCTCTCTAAGTAATGCTGCACCTCCTCCTTTGATCATAACTTTGTCCTTAGTTACGAAATCGAAACTATCCACATAAATCTCTGGTTTCATGCCCGAACTCAATGATAAGACAACACCTCCCCTTTTAGATAAGTCTATTTCCGTGTCGATAGAACTTGATACAAAAACTTTACCCTTTATCATGTTTTTCTCTTCCATAACTTCAATTAGCCTCTTTACTGTTCTACCAGTACCCATTCCGATCAATTTGTAATCGGCTAGTAAAGGGGCTACGAACTCGGCTACAGCTCTTTTAGCATCCATAGAAGCATAATCTCCAATTAAGTTATAGGTTTTACCCTTGAATAAGAGAGTGTGGACAACATTTTCACTCATTTGAAATATTTACATTTATTATCACCCCCTTATCTAACAAATACACCGGGCAGTAAAGGATGTTATAGATAAGGAAATAGGTTGCGAACCATC
>NZ_JBBHKU010000073.1:0-23079 GCF_037389295.1 Stygiolobus sp. RP850M
GATAGAGCTTTATCACTTGTTAGTTTTTCTACCATTGGCCATAGTGCTTGTATTTTTGTTATTTGGTCCATTCCGAATGAGATGAGTGCGTTAATTAAGTCAGCCTTCTGTACAGCATCAACTATAGAAACAGCTTGGTCAAGTAATCCCATCATTAAGTCCAACTGACCCTGTTTATCCATTTCAGTTAATTTAGTAGTCACTTTTTCAAGTGCAGGTAAAGCGTCTATTAACTTAGAGAGCTTTTGTATATTCTCAGGGTTAGTGAGTTTTTCAAGAGGGTCTTCGAATGTCTGAGCCACTTTTATCTCCTCTTAACTTTATTATAGTTTGTATTTTATATACTTTAATATGACAAAGTATGCAGTTATAACGACAAACTTGGTAACCAGAATCCCTGAACTGAGGCAAGCCCTAGCAGGTAAGAAGATCGTTATCACAACTCTCACGTTCTCTAAAGCACTTAAAATGGGGGTAAACCCATCTAATCTTCTTGATAACGATGTGTGGATAAGGGCTTACTCCCATAAACCCATCAAAATTTCAGGTCTAGATGAAGCAGATTCGGAATCGGTCTTGGTAGCACAAGAGCTATCTGCTGAATTGTTTACAGATAACGAGAATGTGGAAAAAATAGCTAGGAAGATGGGGATTGTTGTTTTTCGCTACCCTTAACTAGCATCTTAAGAATTATATGAGGAGGGAACCCACCTGGTATCTCTACGTTCTCGTTAAGAACGATCTTCGGAACGTTTAACACTCTGTATTTTTTACCTAGTTCTTCATACTCCGTAACGTCTATTATCTCTAAGCTGACACTTTCATTTACTATAGATATCTGATACAATAGTTCAGCAGCTATAGGACATTTTGTACAATCAGGTGTTACGAAAAGCTTTATGTTACCCCTTACTTTTACCGCTTCTGCCTTTTCCTTTTCATCAAGCTGCACTGCATGGTTTGCAACTCTGATTAGTGAGTTAAGAAAGGGCCACAACTCGTTAGCTGTGGGAATACCGTAGTAAGTGAAGAAGAGTCTGTTATTTTTTAAAACTTTTATGTAAGGCTTATCACAACTATCCTTTTCTATTATATTATTGCCTTCAGTGAGCTTGTCTACCACTTCGTCCGCTTTACATTGCTCAATGGTAAGCCCTTTTATGAACTTGGAGTATTGGGAGATAATTGGGTCATAACTCATAAGAAATACCTCAAGCTCTCTATACCCTCTAAAGCCTTAATTAATTTCTGTTCTAATTCTTGCATGTTTGAGAACCTTCTTTTTATCAATACCATGTTATTGTTAAGCTCGTAAGTAACTGGCTCTCCTAAGCTTTGTGTTATTCTTGCAGCCCTAGCGTATCTTATGCCCATTTCTACTAAATCATCAAGACTTTCTTTACCGGTAGGTAAAGGGATGGGTAATACTATTTCGTTTAATGCTTTATCTATATAAAACGAGTATCCTTCCATCTTTATTATGAGCTTATTTTCAGCCTCCTCTAGCTCAAATCCCCTTTTCTTAACGTAATCGGCTAATGACATACAAATTATCTTTACTCTATGAATTATAAAATTTGGCTAAGACGGTTAATTCCACAATTTTAGAAATTTTAGTTTAATTCGTTAGTTCTATTTAATTAAAAATTAAATAGTATATATTTAACCAAAGAAATCATTTTAAAATGTTTAAATAACAATAACTATTTATCAATTTATTTGTAAAATTTCAAATTTACTAGATATTACAAAGCCTGATATAATAACGTTGTTATTTTACCATCTAGTAAGACAAATAAGTCACAAATCTAGATCACTTATAGTTGTCTACGTCCAAATCGAACTCGTTCCTAGCTGCGTTTAGTACGACCTCACTTAGGGATGGGTGGGCAAATATCGAGAAAGCTAGGTCCCTAATTGTTAATCTCTTCCTAACTGCTAATGCTAACAAGTTAACTAACTCCTCGGCAGAATCTCCTATAACTTCTGAGTAAACTACTGTTCCGTTCTTGTCTATTCCTATAGTGGAGAACCCCTCCCTAAAACCTCTAATTATGGCTCTCGTATTTGCAGCATAAGGAAATTTCACGAACTTTTCAACCTTTCTTTTATCACCCACAACCCCTATTTGAGGATCAGTGTAAATCACTTGTGGCGTCCCCTCGTAATCCATTTCTTCACAAGACCCCAGAATATTTAGGGAAGCTACTATGGCTTCCATATATGCTAAGTGGGCAACCCTAATCTCCTTATCAATTACGTCACCGATAGCGTAGATACCTTTAAGTGAGGTCTCTAGTCTTCTGTTCACAATAATCCCGTTTCTCGTAGTCTCAATTCCTATTTTTTGTGTACCCTTAGGTATTGAGGGCATCCTTCCAGTAGCGTATATTATGATCTCTCCTTCATATTCACCTTTGTCTGTGATCACCTTACCGTCCTTAATTTTCTTCGGTGTAACACCCTCCAGAACGTTGATGCCGTCAAAATCCAATGCGTTCATTAAAACGCGTCTTGTTTCCTCTTCAATTTCCTTGAGGACTTTGCTTCTAGATAAAAGTGTTACTGAAGAGCCAAGTTTTGCGAATATCTGGGCTATCTCGGTTCCTGCCACGCCCCCTCCTATAACAACCATAGAAGAGGGGACTCTACTCAATCTTACGGCTTCATCCTCGCTTATTGCGTTCTCAATCCCCTCAATCGAGGGAGTATTAGGTTTCGAACCGGATGCGATAATTATATTACGAGCCGATATTTTTTCACTATTCACACTCAGCTCGTTCTTACCCAGTATCTCCGCCTCTCCTCTTATAATCTCTCCACCAGAAGACTTAATTAATCCTTCTCCCGCGCTCCGTAAGTATTCTATGATTTCATCCCTCTTACGGAAAAAAGTGGATCCGTCTAATGAAACTGAAATAGTAATTCCCTTATAATCTCCGATCTCCTTGAGTCTAGAATATAAAAAAGATAACTCAGATAAAAAAATACTAGGTACACAGCCGTAATTTACGCATGTACCGCCTATGTTCTCCTTCTCTATTACAGCTACCCTTTTCCCCCTTCTCCCGAGCAGTACTCCGGCAGCATACCCTGCAGTTCCACCACCTATTATCGCGACATCAAAATCCATGCTTACTCAGAAGAATAATGATCTATCGGCATCAAATAATAAGTCTATTAGTGTCGAACCGCCCACTATTTCTACTCCGTCCACTACATCGCTTTCGTTCATGTGGCACATGTCCTTTAGGCTTTGGACACATACGTACATCTTCACACCGTTGTCTTTAGCCATATCGAAGAAGTGTATGAACGGGTTTCCTCCTTTCCTCCTCTCTTCTTCTTGCCATTTCTTGCTTAATAATAGTGGTCCTTTTATCATAAAGAAGACTTGTGCTTCATATTCCATTGATGCTGCTATTGATGCCATAAAAAGTGGTGCGTACGTCCTATCTAGGTCTTCTGGACCATGTGTTACCACGATTAACACTTTTTTCTTTTGTTCTTCGCTCATCGAGTACCCCTCAACTACTAATTAAAAAAGCTTACTTAAATTTTTTATCAAACAAATTAACAGAAGACACAATATTTATTTCGTATATTTGATATCAATTAAATAAAAAAGAAATATTTTTCATTAATTTCAATATCAGGAAAGCTTATATAATTTTAATTAAAAATAATAATTGGGAATACAAATGGGAGAGCAGAAAAAACTTTCAATAATCGTCTTCTCAGGCACAATAGATAAGTTAATGCCGGTTGGTATTTTAGCATCTGGAGCAGCTGCAGCGGGATATGAAGTGAATCTATTCTTCACTTTTTGGGGATTAACAAATATAACTAAACAAGGTTTACAGAATCAACCAGCCCCTATTGACAAGAACTATGAAAAGTTCGGTCCGATGATGATGCAAAAAATGCAAGAAATGAAGTACCCAATGTGGTATCAACTAATTGAACAAGCAAAAGAGGTAGGAGAAGTCAAAGTATTTGCTTGTAGCACTACCATGGAGTTCTTCGGAATAAAGAGGGAAGACCTAGCTAGCTTTGTTGACGATGTTGTAGGAGTTGCAACTTTCCTGGATAGAGCAGAAGGAGGAACTGTATTATTCATTTGAGGTGAATAAAATGACAGAAGTTAAAATAGCCAAAACCTTAGACGCAAGGGGAATGTATTGTCCTGGTCCAGTAATGGAAACGGCTAAAGCTATAAAGCAAATCCAAGTCGGAGAGGTGCTTGAGGTCTTAGCTACAGACCCCGCAGCCAAACCGGACATTGAAGCGTGGGCTAGGAGGACTGGGCAACAAATATTAGACGTACAACAGCAAGGTGGAGTAACTAGAATTCTAATTAAGAGAGTAAAGTAAAGGTAATATAATAATTTATTTTTTTAACAAAATTTATAAGTAACTTTTCGATTAATCTATTTGATAGGTATGTCTAAAGTTATACCGCTACCAGATGATCCAAGAGTAATGGACATGGCTTACGTAGATCAAGCAATTGAACCAGAAGAGATGAGAAATTTCCATAGCTCATTATCGGCAGAAGAGGCTGAACTCGCAAAGAAATTCTGGGAAGCCGTAAAATCAGATTTTAGATTTAATGAGTATTTGAGGGGATGCTTAAACTGCGGCGTATGTACTTCTGGGTGTCCAGCTGCAAAATTCTATGATTATGGACCTAGAGAAATGATACAGTATATGATGAGAGATGCAGCTGATAAGATATGGGAATTTACCAACAAGAAAGTATGGGCGTGCGTTCAATGCTATACTTGTTCTATGAGGTGTCCATTTAATAACGAAATAGCTGGATTAATAATGCTTCTAAGGGAATATGCAGTCCAATTTGGACTTCCATCCGCAAAAGAAATATTAGCCCCATATAGAAGAGTCTTGTACACTGTAATCACGACAGGTAACCAAGTAACTCCAAATATGATTCAGCCTGATGCGTTCCCAGATTGGGGTCCACAAGCGGTCGAAGAGTCAAAGAATATGGATGTATATAGAAAGGCAGTTCCGGTCGATCTATTGCAAAGGACTGATATAGGTTGGCAATCTTCTCTACAAACCGCGGTTGAATTAATGACAATTTTCATTGAATCAGGTGCGATGGACTCGATAAAGAAGGTAGATGAAGATCTATACGAAATGATCATGGACATATATGAAGAGAGGAAACAACAACTAGAGGAAATAAGAGAA
This sequence comes from Stygiolobus sp. RP850M, assembly GCF_037389295.1. Lineage (NCBI taxonomy): Archaea > Thermoproteati > Thermoproteota > Thermoprotei > Sulfolobales > Sulfolobaceae > Stygiolobus > Stygiolobus sp. RP850M. Next base: position 5,218 of record NZ_JBBHKU010000073.1, read on the forward strand.
AAATGGGAAAAAGGAGAATTAAACGAAGATGAATTGCCTGACAACTGGATGGACTTATAAAGGGAAAGATTCAATATTTGTGTAAATTTATGTATTTTTTACTTATTTAGTATCTATGAATAAATGGTTTAAATGAAAGTTTATATATTATAAACTACATAAATTGATGTAAAGGTGTAAATTATGACAAGTCAAGAAGAGAAGAAGATGCAGGAGGCAATAAAAGAAGCTTTTCCTTATGCAGATAGCGTAGATTGGAATGAAGTATATCAGAGGATTATATACAGATATAGTACTCCTCACGGTATTCAACACGTTAAAGAGGAATTACATAAGTTAGAAGACGAGGGAGAAGTAATAGTTCATCATATAAAGCCCTACAATAATCCGGTGGAAGTTCAGACTATTAATGGATTACCTAAGAAAATACCCACAAACAAACTATGGAACCACAAGAGTTGTGGACAATGCGGACATATTCCAGGATATCCTACTTCAATTTTCTGGATGATGAACAAGACTGAGATAGACTATTTAGATGAACCACACCAGACTTCATGCACTGGCTGGAACTACCACGCTTCTGGTGCTTCTAATCCTGTAACCTTAGCTGGAGTTTATGTAAGAAATATGTGGAGAGCTTATGAAACCGACTATTTCCCGTTAATACACTGTGGTACGTCTTTCGGTCATTATAAAGAAATTAGAAACATGTTAGTCTTACATAAGGAGATAAGAGACAAGTTAAGGCCGATAATGAGAAAGCTAGGAATGGACATCGTGATCCCTGAAGAAGTAGTACACTACTCAGAGTGGCTATTCGTAATGAGCAAGAAGTTAGCACAGCAGAAGAAATATGATCTAAGTAATGTCAAAGCTGCAGTTCACACACCGTGCCACGTTTATAAGCTAGTTCCCGATGATACCGTATACGATCCGAAAGTCTTCGAAGGCAGGAGACCTGCAGCACCTACTGGTACTGTAATGAACTTCGGTGCTAAAATCGTAGATTATTCTACTTGGTGGGACTGCTGTGGATTTGGTTTCAGGCACATATTAACAGAGAGAGAATTCAGCAGGAGCTTCGCGTTATTTAAGAAGGTAATTCCTGCAGTAGAGGAAGGACATGCCGACGTATTTGTAACATCTGACACTGGATGTGTAACGACACTAGACAAGAGCCAGTGGGCTGGAAAAGCTCACGGTTTTAACTATAACTTACCAGTTCTAGCAGACGCACAGTTTGCAGCAATTGCAATGGGTGCAGATCCATACAAGATTGCTCAAATACATTGGCACGCAACTGATGTTGAAGGTTTCTTAAGGAAAATAGGTGTACCAGTTGATGATTACAAAGAGAAGTTCCTACAGTATCTAGCTGACTTGAGAGAAGGCAAAGCCCAGCCCGAATACTTGTATACTCCTCACAGAAAGATTGATTTCTACCTAACATTACCTGATAGAGTGAAGTGGTACAAGGGAGAAAAAGCTGTACAAAAGTGAAAAGCAAAATTTTTTAAATTAATTTTATTTAATAAACGTTAGGATTAGGTGATTAAATGGGCGGAGAAAAAGTTCTAGTTATTGGTGCAGGACCAGCTGGTCTTTCAGCGGCGAAGGAGTTGGCTAATTTAGGAGTTAATGTAGTATTGGTGGAAAGAGAATCATACTTAGGTGGTACTCCTAAAAAGCTTAAGTATAGTCTATTGTTCCCTAACCTAGTTCCTTCTGAACAAGTTATTGATCCTCTGATTAAAGCTGTAGAAGGGAGTAAGAATGTGAAGATCTATAAGGAGAGTATTGTGGATAATGTAAAGCAAGAAGGAAGCGGTTTTGTTGTAGGTATAAAAGACAAAACTGGTAAAGTGATTAATGAGAAAGTTAATGCAATTATAGCTGCATCTGGTTTTGAACACTTCGATTCAAGGAGGAAATACGAGTATGGTTACGGTATAGTCCCCAATATTTATCAGATATCAGACGTAGAGAAAATGTTATCTGAGAATAAGCTAGTAACTACGAAAGGGACACCACCAAAGAGGGTTGCTATATTGTTGTGTGTAGGTTCAAGAGACGCTACGGTAGGTAATACATATTGTTCTAGGGTATGTTGTGCAGTATCAGTCAAACAAGCAATGGAGATAAAACAGAGAATACCTGATGCAACTGTACATATATACTATATGGATATAAGAACATATGGTCTAATGGAAGATAGATTATATTGGAAGGCTCAATTAGATTATAGAGTAGGGTTTATAAGAGGTAGGATATCAGAGTTTATGAGAGGACCTAACGATACTGTAATAATTAAGGGAGAAGATACAATGAACTTAAACAGAGCGCTGGTAGTTCCATATGATATGGTGATATTAGCTAACGGTATGGAATTAGGCTTAGGTTCAAAACAAGTAGCTAAAGTATTAGGCTTAGAACTAGAACAGCATGGGTTCGTAAAGCCGATTGACGAGCACAGCCTACCAATTCAGTCTACTAAGAAGGGTATATTCTTAGCAGGTGCGATAACCGGTCCTAAGACGATATCTGATTCAATAACAGAAGGTTATGCAGCTGCAATGAAAGCTTATGAATATATAACTAAAGGTATATGGGAGGAGCCCGTACAAGTAGAGGTGGCTCATCATTAACACTATTTTTTTAAATCCTGATTATGTAAGAGATATTTTTAATGCAATGTTAGATAAGGATGTAAATAATACTTATAGTGATCCTAAGAAATCTTTCTCCGTAATTTTGGATTCTATGAAGAGGAAATCCGATTTCCTCATGAACTTAGAAATAAGGACTGAGGAAGATCGTAGAAAACTTTTTGAGGTGTTTTTCCACCACAAGAAGTTTTATTCTCAAGTGGCTGAAAGTACTCCCTTGTCTGAATTTTCCTCCTTGTACTCCAAGATGAAGGATACTTCTCTACCTTATGATGATAGAGTTACCATGTTCATAAACTCCGTAAAGGGGATGGAACTAAAAGATTTGAGAGATATGGCCAGAGAACTTTTACATTATCTCCAGCCTACAGATTTTCCCCTATGGAATAGATGGATTTGGAATGAAGAGAAGAATTCGGGTTCAATTACTTATGTCCTTAAGGATAACGTGACCTTAAAGAACAAGAATGATTTTATATCTGCTGTGAATGAACTAAAAAGTATTTTATCAATTTTTGGCTTAGATACCTCGAATTATTATCCCACTACACTTTTTTTGGTTTATTCGTACGTAAGGTATTTAGACTACACTACACACCTTGCAATAGACAAAAAGGCGGCGGGGTTACTCCCCACTCATCTTTCCACAACCGCCTTAGTTTTAGGGTTAAAACCCTTCTTAAAGGTGGTGAAATATGCCTATTCCTGAGTTGGAAAAATCTATAATAAAAGGTGTAATTCAAAAAGATAAAGTAATAGTAGACGGAGTAGAAATAGACGGTACATGGAACGCATTTTTAGTTGAGAGAACACAAACGGGTTACGACCCTAGTGTATGGGACGAGATAGCTAACACTCTAGAAGGATATACAATCAGCGCTTGTTGGCAATGCGGTACTTGTACTTCAGGTTGTACTATGAGAGAATACGATCCTAAATACGGTCCGCGAAAGTTCATAGACCTCGCTAGAAAAGGTGATAAACAATCATTGATAGAACTACAGAACAGTATATGGAGATGTGTGTCCTGCCAGAAGTGTACCCACAGATGTCCTAAGGGTGTGCTAGTTGAGGAAGTAGTTCATGCAATCCATAATTATTTGCTAAAGCACGGGCTAGTTAAGAAGGACCCTGGTGCAATATTCGACGAGTTATTCCTTGAGACAGTTATGAATAACGGAGGAAGAATATCGGAACTATCTCTCGGAGCAGCATCAGCTAAGGCCGGATTCGTATCATTAGGAATAAAAGATCTTATAATGATGAGTGGAGCTATGTTGAGGTCTGGTCTGTTTAAGGAGTTAATGAAACCAAGTAAAGTTAAGAACTGGGATAGGATAAAGAAAGTATTAGAGGAAGCAATGAAGGAGGAGGTGAGAGCAGAATGACCATGAGATTAAATAATCCTTACGGTAAAGTAGCGTTCTACCCAGGCTGTTCATTAGACGGAATGGGTAAGTCCTACGAAGTATCTTTAGCGTTGGTAGCTAAGGATCTTGGGCTTCAGTACGAGAAAATAGAAGATTACAACTGCTGTGGTGCACTAGAGGTCAAGAACGTAAATACTATGGCAGGATTACTGCTTCCAGCTAGGAACTTGTCTTTAGCAAGACAGATGGGAGCAGATGCTGTAATGTCTGCATGTCCAGGCTGTCATTATTCGCTATCGAGAACCCATTATTACATGACTAAGTATCCAAAGTTAAGAGAAAAAGTGAACATGTACTTAGAGAAAATGGGTGAGAAGCCTTATGATCTACAATTGTTAATGATACATGCCGTAGAGTTTATTTACAATACTGTCGGTCCTGAAGGTGTAAAGAGTCTTGTAAAGAGACCACTCAACGGTCTAAAGGTAGCCCCATATTATGGCTGTCTATACGCAAGACCGAAGCAGTTCATCTTAACTGGATATATGAAGATCAAGGATGATCCTGAAAGACCGTTCTTCATGGACGAGTTATTAAAGGCTACTGGAGCTGAGGTAGTGCCGTTTGAAGCAAAGACAATGTGCTGTGGAGGTCCACATGTATATGCTGATTTAGATGTAGCTCTGAACTTAGAAGCGAGAATATTGAAGGAAGCTAGAAGGAACGGTGCCGAACTCCTAGTGGTGGACTGTCCATTAGGCGCTGTTGCTCTAGAGAATAATATGAACAAGATTGCCGCAAGATACGGTGAAGATCTGAGAATGCCTATAGCGTACTTCAGCCAGTTATTAGCGTTCGCATTTGGTCATTCACCCGACGAAGCGTTACTGACGGCTAATGTGACAAATCCGATGCAAGTTTTGAAGAGATTTATTTAAAGTGTTAACTTCTTTTTCCTTTTCCTCTTATTCACTTAGCTCTTATTTTTCATGAATTCCCTTAACCATCCTAAAACCGCGTCGTCGTTATTCTCATGAAGATATTTGAAATATTTCTGCAGAAATTCCTGAGAGGATTTAGAAGTTATATATGTCTTCCTTAAGCCCTCTAATGCGGTCGCTCTGTTTATCCTAAATGAATGTGTTATGCTTTTTCTTCCAGTGAACATAACTACTGTCGTTATCTTTTCCGTTATTATGATTCTAGCTATAGTGGATGAGAGGAGTAGGAGTCTGAAGATTATTTCTTCTCTGTCGCACACTAGGCTGATTTTATCCTCCTCAAAGGTAGTGATGATGTTTTCGTTTCCCTTTTTCTTTACTATCTTAAATCCTTCCCTTTCAAGTTTTTTTCTTATTTCATCACTAAACTTCCCTGTTCTTAACAAGTCTTCCTCTTCAATGAGGATACCTTTAAACTCCACAACTTCTAATCTATTTGTTGAAATATGAAGATTTCGATTATCGGTATTATGGTCATTTTGGTATCTCTATTGACTTTGGCTAACGTTTCATTAGGTTCTCAAGGAAGAATGATAAGTTTTGTTCAACAATGCGGGAGTAATATACTAGTAGTATATTCAAATGGGAGCGTCATGCTAGAAAATCCTTCCAGAGAAATCTTATTTATCACGCAAATAAACTTTACGAGAATAATAGGGCTTTCTCAGCAGATAGTGTATCCTTGGGGGGTAAAACAATATCCTGAGAGCTTCCAGCACACCGTATTAATATTTCTTAACCAGTCTGGGTATTATGGTCTAATATTACCCTCTTTTTATTCAGCAGTATTCGTCCTTAACTCGACTAATATTACTTATACTCCTCCAATGTCTTTTCCTCTGACCGTAAAGAAGGTAATATATGTCTCGCCTTATTTTCCTAATATGACCGCTGAAATAATAAATAATTATTTAGTTCAATATAATAACTCTGAGGTCATAATATCGAGTTTATCGAACGCAGTGATAAATTCGTTGAACTTTTCCATTAACGATCTGAAGGTGTTCAAGAACGCCACAGTGGTTAATAATGTAATCTTGGATCGACAAGGTCACGTGATATATCCCTCTATATATAACTTGGGTTACTCTAACGTGACCTCTGTTTATTTCTATCAAGGCAACTATTTCTACGAGTGGAACTGTACTTTGTATGAAGATGGTACCGTAATTTACAGACTCAACTTCTCGTCCAGTATAACTAAAATTTACTCCTATAACGGTTCCCTATATGTTTTCTTCTCCAATGGATACTTATTGGATAATAAGCATCTAATCTATACAGGTAAATATTATAATTTTCTTGATAATCAATACGTGATCATCAACAATACGGTCTACAGCCTTAACTTAGAAAAGTTAAGTCCTCAGTATAATTTTACTCCTATTTACTATTATGACGGGATCGTAATGGGCAATAATCTCTGTATGTTAGTGCCGAATAATATGACATTTGTTAGGGTTAGAGAAGTGGGTTTACCCCCTGAATCCATTTGGTTAATCAATGACAGCGGTATATTATATTATACTGATAAGTCCTCGGTGGAAGTTTTTAACCTTTCTAAGATGTTGTTTTATTCAGTACTACCTTACTATGTCGAATCTTATGGTAACTATACTGTATTATTTAGCCCCGTATATCAGCACCTTAACCTAGAGCCCTCGGTAGTCCCCTTAAACCTTACAATCACATTATTTTATACTCCATTAGGTAATTATCGACTAACAATACACACTAATATTACATCATCATATACTACGATTATACTCCCGGCAGGGTATTATATAGTAACCTACGGAAATAGTAAGGTAGTGGTAAAACTGATAAATGGAAGTACCACCTTGCTTTTGACTGAGACTACGTACCATACTCCATGGGGGAGACCCCACAGAAGTTCAGACTCTTCCGCATTTGTATTAGCTTTAGCAGGAATAGCCGTAATTATCATATTAATTTTGAGAAATATAATCAAAAGGTAATTATCACTCTAACAGCTATTAACTTAAAATACAAAGATTTAAATATGTGTATTTTAATTATATAATGTGATTAACTATGGAATTGGAAATAAGTAGGGTCAGATTACCTTCGGGAAAAGAAGTCGGTCTAGTAGAAGCCTTGAGTTTCTGTTATGACCTCTCGGATACTGATTTTCAAGTCCTTAAAGCACTACTAAATAGCGACGGGAAAAACGAAGATATGTTAGCTGAACAGCTGAAACTATCTAAGGCTTCCATAAATAGGAGCGTAAACAAATTAGTATCTTTAGGTTTTGTCGAGAGGATGAAAGACTCCTCCTCTAAAGGAGGTAGACCTAGATACATTTACAAAGCAGTTCCCACAGAGAGATTAATGGAAAAGATCACAAATGATTTTAGGAGATGCGCTGAACTTTTCAGTAGTATTTTACCTAAGGAGTTAGAACGTTAAGAACAAATTAATTTATTCTCACATCTATTTTTACTTCTATGAAGAGTATTCTGATAACGGGTTTAGGTTTTTTGGCTACTAACGTAGCTTATTACCTTTCTCAGAACTACAAGGTGACAGTAACTTATAGGAATTTAAATCCAGTGAAAGAAGTATATGTTAAGACGTTAAAGGAAAAAGGCGTTGAAGTAATTCAGTTAGACGTATTGAAAGATATGGACAAGTTGAATAATGCTGTTAAAGAGCACGATCTCGTAGTTAACTTCATAGGAGAAATCAGCGGTAAACCTGAGGATTTGAGGCGATCTAATTATGAAGTCCCTACGAGAATAGCAGAAGTAGTTAGGCAATTTGGAAAGTTAATGATCCACACTAGTGCATCTACTTATGGTATTACGGGGTTTGTGAAAGTTGAAGAAAAGTTAGGAGATGGTTTGAAACCTCAGTCTGCCTTCGAGAAAACAAAGTTGGAGGGAGAACTTTCCGTATATAAGATCCTAAGCGATAAGGTGTTTATATTTAGACCCACGCTGGTTTACGGTCGGTTTGCGGCCCACGTTCAATTTGTGACTATATATAAGTTAGTTAAAAGAGGGCTTCTTCCTGATATTAACATATCTTTTATGCCGATAAGTGCTAGATATATAGCTCAAGGAATTGGAGCTATAATTGAAGGTAAGAGTCCTTCCAAGAATTACTTTTATGTAACTGAATGCGAACCAATAAAGATCACGAGGTTATTCGAAATTTATGCTGAAGCATTAAATAGGAAGGTTTTGAAGATTAAAATCCCCACGTTTATCGCTAAGGCTGCTCTTCCCTCGGATGTAAGACAGTTACTAAAGTACTCCGGGACTATCTTTGACTGTTCTATATTTAGAGAAATTGTACCAAATTTACAGTTTGATAAACCTGAGCTTGTAGAGAACGCTAAGTTCTTGTCTGAACTTGATAGAGAGAGGAAGTTAATTCCAACGTGAATTAAGTAAAGTTTATATCTTGTTTCGAGATTATGATCATTGAAATGCCTCACATATACAGACATCAAATAGATAAAGACATGAGTTTAACATTTCAACCTAAGGGTAGCAATCCTACGTTGGCTCTCAATCTGGGAGGAATGTTCTTACACATTCCAGTGAAAGGAAAAATAGCACCCTATTTGTCGTACGCTAGTTCGAGTATAATGTTAGAACAAGGATTTAATTTTGAACATCATCAGTTCTTAGCGAGAGCTAAGGAAAGAAGAAAAGAAAGAAGGAATCGCTGATTTACGTGAGGCAGGGTCTAAAGGTACTAATCCTGAAGGAGCCAAAAGGCGTTGAATTCCTAAACCTTAAAATATTCTAAGTACTCTTCTGGAAGGCTACAACATGCGTCATACATAGGAAGATTAAATTCTTTCACAACCCTCGGTGATGGGTTGGCTATCCTTTGAACTAAACCTTTTTCTACCGAAACCTTGTCCAATTTATCCTTTATAGCATGAGGTCTCATACAACCCAAACTCACTCTGCCTTGCATTAATCTATTTCCCAACTCTATCATCTTTACCGTTTCTTCTACCTCAGGGACTCTAAATACCTGAGAAGGTGTACCCTTCGTGGGTATAAACACTAGGAAGTTAAGTAGATAAGGCTTAAAGGAGGAAGCTATCTTTATACTTTCAGCTACGTCATCGTTAGGTAGTCCAAGCATTATGTGAGGTACGATGTACTTAGGTCCGTAATCTATCAGCATCTCTAAGACTTTCAGATAATCTTCTCTGCTTCTCCCAGAGAGTCCTTTGGACTGGAAGGCTTTGGGAGAATAGGCGAACTCGTAGTCAACTATATCAACGGCATCTCTTAACTCTTCTATAGTGCTCTTGTCAAGGAGTCCAGGGTGGATGTTAAATATTATATCTGGGTTCTCCTTCTTTAACCTTTTCAGAACTGGTAAATAAGGTCTTATTTGTAGCTCTCCTTTTTTATTAAAACCCCCACTTATTAGAAAGCCTTTAACCCCTATTTCGTATCTCTTCTTAACGTATTTGTACATGGTTTCTGGAGTCATGGCCCCTTCCATGGAGCTTATGTACTTAGAAGTGCAGTAAAAACAATTGAGAGAGCAACTCCCCCCAGTTATGCTAAGGACGTTGAACTTCTTCAACGTGATGAAGCCGAGAACCACTTGTAATCCCTCAAAGGTATATTATATAATTCTTTATCCAAAGGACTTTCATTATAATAAGGTCTATCACAAGAAGGACAACCGGAAGTAAGGAATGCTTCCTTACCATCTTTACCGGTGGATAGTTTATACCTCAAGGCTTGTATCCTTCGGTAGTACTCCAGCGAAGGTCTCTCCTTTTTTTCATATGGCGTCCCCTTTACTGGGGTAAAGGCGAAAAGGGCTACTTCAGCCCCAAGAGCGTAAAGTTCTTTCATAGTGTTAACCATCTCTTCCTCGCTCTCTCCCAGACCTACTATGAGATGGACGTAAACATGTCTGCGACCGAATACGTCGACAGCATCCTTTATAAAATCCATGTACCGCTCGTAAGAATAAGGTTTCCTAACTTCTCTCCACATGGATTTAACTGTGTCTAAGCCGACACCCAGATAATCAATCCCTATTTCTTTTAATTTAATTAGGTACTGTTTATCTACGGGGGTTATTGTAACAGACTTGCGTTTAGAGTCTATTTTTGACATAATCTCGATAACCTCGTCTTCGAACTTTTCCTTAATCACCGTTTGTAAACAAACTCTAGCAAAGCTATTTAGCAAGTCTTTAATCTCTTCTAGTTCCATTGGATACCACTTTACCCTAGAAAGGTAAGTCTTGTCAGCATTGCTTAACATTGACTGAGTGCAGAATTTACATGAGGCATTACACCCACCGCTCTGAAGTAAGTATGCAGTATTGCTTAGTTTAATGCCCTTCTTTATAAAGTAATAAGTCCCAGCCGAGACCAGTACTTTCATGCAAACATCCTCCTCCTGACCTCCTTTGCATCTTCATCACTTAGGTCGAATCTTAGGACTTCGGCTATTTCGTCAATATGTTTTTTGTTTGCCGATTTAGGTATCGGGATGGCGTTTTTCTTCAAATATGCTAACGCTATTTGAGCCACGGTTTTTCCGTATTTCTGTGCTATGTCAGACAATTTGGTCTCAGTTGCTATTCGCCCTTGACCCAGTGGAGAATAAGCTATTATCATGATCCCGTTCTTTTTAGCGAATGGTATTATGTCTCTTTCTGGGGAGAGGTCGTATATGCTATATTCTATTTCGTCGGTAACTATCTCGTATTTCCTAGTTAACGTTATAGCCTCCTTTAGTAAGTTTAGGTCGAAATTACTTACTCCTATACACCTAACTATTCCCTTATCAACTAACTCTTCCATTGCGGCGAGTGTTTCTGAGAGCTTAACTGAAGGGTTAGGCCAATGGATGAGGTATAGATCGATGTATTTAGTGTTCAGACGTTTAAGGCTATTAGTAGCGGACTTGATTACGTCGTCGTACTTCAAGTGGTTGCTCCAGACTTTAGTTATTATGAAAACGTCGTCCCTTTGAAAGCGTAAAACTGCCTTCCCTACTAGTTCCTCGGTATGTCCCCCTCCGTACATCTCTGCAGTATCGATGACATTAATTCCCTTTGATATAGCGTAGGAAATAGCTTCAATGTATTTATCGTCGTTTGAGTAATCGGCCGTCCAGAAGCCCCCTCCCATCTTCCATGTACCTAGACCAATTTCACTGACCTTCTTATCACATAATTCCGTCAAAAGTTCTCACCAATTCCCATATTGACTCTAGATATGAGGGATGAGGAAACTGAAAGTCTAGGAGAGAACTTATACTTATTCCGAATTTCATCGCAATCCCTATAATTGTTATGATTTCTTCGGCTCTCTCAGAAAACACTACGGCACCGACTATCTTTCCTCCTTCCTCACAAATCTTCAAGAACCCCTCTGTTTCTTTCTCAGCTATAGCCCTAGGTAATGTGACCATGTCAATTTTCTTACAATTTCCAGTTGTTTTGCCAATATATGCTATTTGAGGCATTGTGTATATTACTTTAGGTACAACTGATCCGTCATATGCTTTCCTTTTGCCTACTGAGTTCAGTGCAGCGGTTACCCCCTTGTGAATCGCTTCATGTGCGGTAAATGATCCGGTGACGTCTCCCGCAGCATAAACGTTTTTGAGAGAGGTCTCCATATATTCGTTTACCAAAAGCCATTTATCGCTCCTCAATTCTTCAAATCCCTCTAAATTGGGTTTTCTGCCGAAACTCAGAAGAACGAAGTCTCCTTCTATCTTTTCCCCCTTAGATGTGATCACCTCGTTTCCCTCAATTTTAGCCTCTACTCCCATGTGGAGTTTAAACCCCAGTTTCGAGAAGTAACTAGTTATACTTTTCCTTAAGTCTGGGTCATGTTTAGGGAGAAGTAAATCCTCTCTTTCTACTATGTGGACTTCCTTTCCTATCATTCTAAGGAGCCATCCGTATTCTACTCCTCCTACTCCTCCCCCGACTATTACAACTCTGTTGAAATCTTTATCTAGATATGGAAGGTCGTCTGAAGCTAACGCTCCAGAGGGCTTTTTAGTCCCGGCAGCTATTATTAACTTTTCTGAGTTAAGAGTTTGTCCGTTAACCTCGATTTTCCCCCCTTTTAACGACGCCTTTCCATGTATAACGTCAATATCGTGGCTTTCTAATGCGTATTCTATGCCTTTTGAGATTCGGTTTATTGCGTCCTTAGCAAGTTTAGTGAGTTCTAAGTAGCTGAAGTTCAAAGTTTTTCCTATTCTACCTAGAGAATAAGCTAGAGCCATAGGGTGGAGCATCGCTTTAGACGGAATACAGCCGAACAATACACAAGTCCCACCCAACTTGTCCCTCTCTTCAACCACTGTTACTTTCTCCCCTAAAGAAGCAGCTGTTAGAGCTGCGTAGATTCCAGCCGGTCCTGAACCTACTATCGTTATCATAGATTAATTATACTGCTTACACCTAAAATAACTTGTATGAGATTGGTCATAGAGGGTGGAAATTCTGGAGACAGACAAATGGCTTTGGACGAGACGATGTTAATACTTCTAGATAGGAATATTATTCCTGAGACCCTTAGGCTTTGGAATTTTTCTCCCACAACATTATCCATAGGGAGGTTTTTAGCGGTTAGAGATTGGGTTAACGAAGACCTCCTCAGAAGATATTCGATACCTTTGGTGAGGCGGTTCACCGGAGGAGGTCCTGCACTACATGACGAAAAGGGGGAGATAACGTGGACGGTCGTACTCAAAATGAACGATATGATGAAAGCTTATAAAATAGTTGCTGACGGTCTCATCTCAGCTATTAAAGAGTTCGGTTTGAAAGGAGAGTTTACGCCGATAAACGACGTGGTGATAGAGGGAAAAAAGGTTGTAGGTATGGCTGGTGCCCTGAAGAAGAGTGCTGTAGTTGTTCACGGGACTTTCATGTTTGATACTAACCTCGAGTTAATGGATGTGATAAAAGTCCCTAAAGTGAAAGAAGTTGATAGGGGAAAGCCTAAAACAAGAGTAACTACTATATCTGCTATTTTAGGCGAAAAGATAAGTAGGGAAAAAGCTTTGAATGCCTTGATTAAAGGATTCTCTGAGGTTTTTAAACTAGAGGAAGGGGAACTAACTGAGATCGAATATGAAATATCAAATCAGCTGACGTGGAAGTATACTAATCCCAACTGGACTTATGTTAGGTGAGAAGATGTGTGAGGTCTCCTTTAGGTCTAGGCAAGGTAAAACTGTAATTGTGAGAGTTTACGGTAATAAGGTGGAGATAACTGGGGATTTCTTCACTTCAGAGGAGGAGTTAGAAAAACTGGAGAAATGTTTATCGAGAGGAGAGAAAAGCTGTAAGGCAGTTATCTTAGGCGTTGAAATAAATGAGTTATACAGAGCCATAGAGGAGTGTAGGAGAACTTCATCTTAATTAGAAGGCACAGTGTTAGAATAATTCCTACATAACTTTATAACTCGTAGATTTAGATATATCTAAGTATGTCAACCTACGATCTTAAATATGCTTATAGGGCTTTAGTAATTCTGGCACCGCTAGCTGTAGCTGTTTTGTATACTGAGGGGATGTTAATTCCAGCATTGCCTTCAATTGCAAGTGAGTTTGGGGTTTCCTCTGCTACCGTTAGTTGGGTATTGTCTATATATCTGTTAACTGGTACGGTGATGAATCCTATAGCGGGTAAACTGGGTGACATATTTGGAAAGAAGAGGGTATTGGAGATAGTAATATGGATTTACGCACTTGGAGTGACGCTAACGGGTTTTTCGCCTAATTTTACGGCTCTCTTGATTTTCAGAGCAATTCAAGGTTTAGGTTTAGCCATGTTCCCCTTGGCATTCAGCCTCATCAGAGAGGAATTCCCTCCTAATCTCGTTCCTAAAGCACAAGGCTTGGTAAGCGCTATGTTCGGCATAGGAAGTGCCATAGCCTTACCGTTAGGAGGTTACATAGCCCAGAACTTTGGTTGGCAGTATACATACCATACGGTTATCCCAGTAGTAATAACATTAGCTCTCTTAATTCATTTCTTCATTAGGGAATCTAAAGTGAGGCTAGAAGCTAGGATAGACTATTTAGGAGTAATTCTGTTAGGATCAGCTTTGGGAACGTTGATATTTGGACTAACCGAAGCTCCGACTTACGGATGGACTTCATTAGAAACGCTAGGTTCAGTCACTACATCTCTAGTTCTATTCACGGTATTCTTTTATGAAGAAAAGGTTTCATTATCTCCGCTAATGCCATTAAGTCTAATGAGGAGGAGAAACGTTTTAATCGCCAATATAGCTGCTATAGTAGCTGGTTTTGCCTTATTTATGGCTTATCAAACACTCACGTATTTACTAGAAGAACCCAAGCCTGAGGGTTTTGACTTAGATATTCTGTCTACTGGATTATGGCTACTTCCTTTAGCCTTAATTCAGATGGTAGGTAGTGTATCTGCTGGTCGGTTTATATCTAAGAAAGGCCCGAGGCCGGTCTTGATATTTGGTTCTTTCTTGCTCATTCCTTCTTACTTAATCCTTTCGTTAATTATAGGGAAGAGTGGATTGGAGACTATAATACTATTTGCTTCAATCTCCAACTTGGCTGCTGCCCTCCTGAACGTGTCCCTGATTAACATTCTTGTCTTCTCAGTGGAGAGACAATACTTGGGTATAGCGACCTCTTTAAACACGGTGTTCAGGCTTTTGGGCGGGGCTGTGGGACCTGCTGTAGCTGGAGCTATAATGGGGACTTATGAAACAAGTATAGTTTATCCAATCGTGATAAATGGTCAAATAAGTTACATACCGGTGATGATTCCCTCTGATTTCAGCTTCTCTCTAAATTATTTAATAGCAATGGGCATAGCTATAATGATGAGTGCCCTATCTTTAACGTCTAGGAATATACAATTAGGACAAAGAGCTACAAAAGAAGCAATAAAAGAGTAAAAGCCAAAATGGTTTTTGAATATTTTCTCACTCTTTAACCTTTTTAACTTGTTCCATCGCCCACATCATCGGACAATATCCACCGCACATAGTACAAGCTTTTACCTTAGGTTTTCCGAACTGTGTATATACTCTATAAGCGTTATCTGGATCTATGAGCTGAGATATCATTTTGTCCCATTCTAACCTACCTCTGTACGTACTTACCTTGTCGTCCCACTTTCTAGCTTTTTTACCGAGTTTTACGATATCACCCACATGAGCTGCTATTCTATAGGCTATTGCACCCTCTTCGACTTGTTTGACCGTAGGTAGGCTTAAATGCTCTGCAGGAGTTAAGTAACATAATAGATCAGCGCCAGCAGAGGCAGCAAGACCAGCACCTATAGCTGATGCAATATGATCATAAGGAGCTGCTACGTCTGTAGGTAAGGGTCCCAATACATAATACGGTACTCCACCTGTCAGCTTCTTCATTAGCTTTACATCCCATACGACTTCGTTAAGCGGCATATGTCCAGGTCCTTCAACCATGACTTGGACACCTTTACTTATTGCGTCCTTTACCAGTCTGCTCGTTTCTATTAGCTCACTTACTTGAAACTCGTCATGTGCATCTGCTGTAGCCCCAGGCCTTAGCGCATCTCCTAACGAAATCGTAGCGTCATATTCCTTAAACATCTCAAGTATATAATTCCAATTTTTTCTATAAGGATTTTCACAATTATTATGTATCATCCATCCGGCTATCATATCACCCCCTCTTGAGACTATCGGTATCATTCTTCTGCTCTTTAGGGCTCTAATAGCGAGATCTTTCGTAATGCCAGCGTGTATGGTCATGAATGCTACTCCATCTCTCAGTTGTTTTTCGACGGTTTTCAATAGGTCGTCCTCCGTGAAATAAGCTCCTCCAGACCTCTTCTTGAACGACTCTATGAATACTTGGTAAATCGGAACGGTTCCTACGGGGATTTTGCTGTGCTGGATAATTGTCCTTCTGATCTCGTCCAGATCTCCGCCAGTCGATAAATCCATAAGTGTGTCCCCCAGTTTGTTAGCTATTTTTACCTTCTCTAACTCCATTTCCACGCTTACTACTTCACTGGAAGTACCTATGTTTACATTGATCTTTGTTGTAATACCCTTACCTACAGCTATTAACCTCTTGCTTGGTTTTTTCACGTTTCTTATCAATATTATCTCTCCATCGGCAATTCTTCTTCTTACCTTTTCTGGAGAGATTAGTTCTAGCTTTGATATGGCTTTCATCTCGTCTGTGATATTACCTCTCTTCGCTTCTTCGATTATCGACATAAGTATGAATTGGAATAATTAACTTATAAATATTATTATATTCTAAAACAAATAAATATATAGATTAAATAAAAAATCTATTAGAAAGCTTAAAATTTTATTAGTAATCAAGTTTTTCCTAACCTAATTCCCACTCTTTCTTGTTAAAATTCTCGGTTAGAAATTCCTTAATTTTACCAAATACTAGAGGCATAAGGATTATCAATTTATCGGAGAATAGAGTATACCTCTTTACCTTTAGAACGACAATATAACCGATTCTCCCCTTCCTCAAGACAAATACTGAAATAAATGCCCTTACTTTCAACTTTCCTATTAGGAGTAAGGATTCTAAGTCTGCCCTATAAGGAGATATTCTGGCTGTTCCCTTTCTGAGTCTTATAATGGTCGAATCACTGTTGTGATATTCGATATCGTCCCAACTGGCCAATAAGTTAGAGGCGTAGGATGACCAACTAAGATAAATCTTCTCATTTAGATTCGCAAAATACCCCCAAGAAAGCGGTATCATAGATGCTAGCAAAGTGTATTTTATGATACTATGCTCCATCAGTAAAGAGAGCAATAAGTAAACAATTGTGAGGATTATGTACTTTCTCTCGTTCAATAGATACGTTAACAAGACACCGAGGAAGTAGTTCATAGGGATCAATAATAGAATTGAGTACTCAAACAGCTTCTCGGTTACTACTAAAATGGTAACAAATGACATAATTAAGAACGTTAATAGATAGAAAATTTTTCCTCTCAGTTTCTTATATTTTTCTACTATTTCTTTAGCGTCTTCATATATTGGTTTTAAGTTCTTTATCGATTCAGTGAATTCACTTTTACTTAACGATATGTCCTTATCTGAGATTATATTCCACGGGATTTCCATGAATACTAGTTATTTTTGTTAACACTTATATAAAACATTAAGGCAAATAGGTTATTTGACTCTTTATAACATTGAAGATATTATTTGTAAACTCTTCTTATCTAATACACTCAGATTAATCTAGAACGTATCATCGCTAGTATCTATAATGAAAATCTTTCCGTCGACTCTTATCAGGCTCCCCCTTCCTCTTGTCCTAATTTCAGTGTCTCCCCGGTCTGTACTCACGGTCCAAACGAATTCATCTCCAGTAGTGGTTATTTTTTTGATTCTCATAATCTTAGGTATAAAGTATTTCTTTTCTAGATAAGTTCTCACTTTCTCATACCCTTTGCCTCCTACTGTAGTAAATAGTTTCCCTTCTTTCGTCTTAATCAAGAGAAAATCAGGATTTGAAAGCGGGAAAGGCTTATACATTTCGACTTCGTATAAGACACCGTTTACCTTTGCTCTTCCCTCGTCTAGGAACTCTATATCCTTTACAGGCTCTAACGCGTTTATGTAATCTGAAAATGATGAGGAAGAACTTTTTGCCTTTTGAACTCCATGGAAATAGTCTAACAGACATAATATAGTCTTTTTCATAATAACTGCAACGGGGGCTAAAAGTGAGTTAAATCTAGTGTTAGTAATGGGGGCTGTTGGGCTGAGTGTGCTGAGGACCTTAATTCGCTTTGAACCCAACAGCCC
>NZ_JBBHKU010000074.1:0-37111 GCF_037389295.1 Stygiolobus sp. RP850M
CTCGTTATGACGTTCTCGTCGTACTTGTGCCAATCCCTCTTGTACTTACTCTTTCCCATGAGTAATACTCGTTATTATTTTTTATAAATTTTTGTATAATTCTGAAGTAGCCCACAAAGCACTGAATAAGAGAAGTTGTATAAGACTTTACCGTAATGGGAAATAAATGCATACAATACCCAACTATCTGCCGCCCCATAGGGACAGCCGTACCACGAAATAAAGACAATACATACTAAGGCTTGGTTAGCTAAATCTACATCACTAACTTTGATAAATGTGTCTAAAGGTATTTCAAATGGGTAAAGTAAGTAGGGAAGCAATAAAAATATTACAAAAATTAAAACTATTGAAAGAACAATTATCCTTCTATTCACTTTCACCAAATCTAATACCTTTTTTATAATAAATTTTACTTCTTTTTACGTTAAACCTTTTACTCAGCCTCTCAAATATCATGAATAATACATGTCTGAGGAACTTTGCAAACGATTAATTTCAACAAAAAATGCTTGCTGGCTCCTTATTTCTGCTCAATCTTGCTCAATCTTTCACATTTATTTCTATACTCGCAATACGAACATTGCCATTGCATCTCTGGGTTATTCTTAGCCTCAGGAGGTGGGAGTTCTCTCTTTGTCAAATACTCATGAAGGAGTTCTACTCTCCTTATAGAATCATTAAATAACTCGGGATCAAAGTTAACTTCAAATTCCTCCATTTCAAAATTGCTTCTATCTACATAGAGAAGGATACCTTTGGCTCCAGGGTACGCCTTCAAATATAAGTTTAGTTGAGCTGTATGTTCTATTTTTGGAATAAAATTCCTTTGTCTCTTAGTCTCCAGGTCGTCGATGGTCTTTATCTCGACGATATAACGCGTCTTTCCTACTGTGATAATAATTATATCGTCAGCGCGGCCCGAGATAACTATATCGTGCCTAGCCGGATGAGGGATCCTTATAGGAACCTCTGACATGACCCTTATAGATTCTTCCTTCTTCAAAATGTCTGCTATGAACTCATGAATTATCGTACCTAGGGTTACAGTTCTTAAACTCTCAAGTGGCATGGGAATCGGAGAAACCCTCATTAGATACTGTTTCCTTAAGCACTGCCAAATCTGGGAAGGCCAATACTCGCCGTCATAATAATCTGGTAACTCATACCTCGCTAAATGTTTACCAATTATCTCTTTCACTACCATTAAATAGATGAAGGATATACTACATTTATTTCTTTTTCGACTCGTTACAATAATTCAAGTTATTAATTTTTATTCTAAAAAGTTAGATGTAGAAAATAAATTATTTAAAGCAAACTTAATTAGTTGACCTAACGACTAGATCGGTTTGAATTAGCGTGTTTCTTGAGTAATATAATACAACTAGAAACTATCTTTCTATCTTTTTCAGTTTTCATATCGACTTAAAACCTTTTATTTACACCATCACTACATGAAACAATGCTCGGTAAAATCGGAAAGAAAATTTTTGACGAGGTAATTTATCCGCATCTTGGTGAAAGACACAAAGAAGTAATAATACCGCCTATGAATGGTGTCGATACCGGAGCAATTGAACTTGAAGGTAATAAGATTATGGTGGTAAAGACTGATCCAGTTTTTATCGTACCACAATTTGGTTTCAGAAAGGCTGCATGGTTTGCCGTTCACGTTCTAGCGAGTGATGTTATGACTTCGGGTATTCCTCCTAAATATGCTATGATTGACCTTAACTTACCTCCTTCTATGACAGATGACGAACTGAAGGATATGTGGATCGGAATTCATGAGGCGTTAAAAGAGATAGGTGTGATGGTTGTAGCGGGACATACGGGAAGATACGAAGGAGTGTCCTACCCTATGCTAGGCGGTTTCACTATGATAGGGATTGGAGACAAAGAGAAGCTAGGAATGCCATCAAAAGTGAAAGAAGGCGATTTGATTATAGTGACAAAAGGTCCCGCCATTGAAGCTACCGGTCTCTTAGCTAACCTATACCCAGAGTATTTTAGGCAAAGGTTACCTCTGGAGCTCTTTAAAGAAGCCCTAGATATGTATTGGCAAATGTCTTGTTGGAAGGACGGACTAATTGCAAGTAAAATAGGGATTCACTTGATGCACGACGCGACAGAAGGAGGTCTATGGAACGCCCTGGTTGAAGTTTCCGAGGTAACTGGGAAAAAGCTGGTAATATTTGAGGATAGACTGTTCATTAACCGTGCTGTCAAAGCTGTTACCTCTTTAGTGGGTATAGACCCTTTCATCTCAATTAGCGAGGGCACGATGATAATAATAACTGACAAGGTGAAAGTAAAGGATGCATTAATTAAAGAAGGCATACAAGCTGAAATAGTTGGAAGAGTGGAGAAAGGTGAAGGGGTGTACGTAGGTCAAAAGAGGATAGAGAAACCTTCAGAAGACCCCTTTTGGGAGGCTTTCTTTAGACTTCAAAAACAATCAGTATAACACTAGGGGGCTAACTCTCTTTTATTTTAACAGTGTTATACATAGCACCCTAAGGACTACATAACTTCCTGATTTAAGTTTTGTAGATTATTTATAATTATGATTCCAGTTAGCGTGATGACAACTGGTTTAGGCACTGTCTCCTTTAGTGTTAAAGGGGTATATAATAAAGAAAATCTCAGTAAATTTAGCGAAGTATCGCGACCTGTTGTGACATGGAACTTGACGTATAAATGCAACTTAAAATGCATTCATTGCTATATTGACGCCTCAAATGATAAACAAGACGCTTTAAGTACTGAGGAAGCTTTGAATTTGATAGACCAGTTTGCTGAGCTAAAAATCCCTCTGATAATATTGAGCGGTGGAGAACCGTTAATGCGGAGGGATTTCTTTAAACTAGCTTCATACGCTAGAGCGAAGGGATTGAAGTTAGCCCTTTCCAGTAACGGTACGCTAATCACCAAAGATGTTGCCAGAAAGTTGAAAGAACTGAATTTTTCTTACATAGGAATAAGCCTTGACAGTGATAGTGCAGAATTTCATGATAAATTTAGGGGAGTTGAAGGAGCCTTTAACATGACAATAAACGGCATTAAAAACTCTGTGGAAGCTGGTCTTAACGTAGGTTTAAGGTTTACAATTTCCTCGTTAAATATACATAGATTAGATGGTTACATTGAACTTGCACTGAAGCTCGGAGTAAAGAGAATTACATTTTACCACTTATCAGCAAGCGGTCGCGGAAAGGGATTAGACAATTTAATGTATACACCAGAACAATATGAGAAGTTCATTAACAAACTTATTGACTACTCGTTCAAGCTTAAAGGCATTATAGAGATAGAGACTACATTAGCACCTTTCGACGGGATTTTCATCGCAAAGAAGTTGGCTAGATATGAAGAGGAGTTTCAGCAATACCTAAAGTTCGTAGAAAATTCAGGTGGGTGTGGTAGAAAGATGATATCAATATATCCAAATGGAGACGTTTTTCCCTGCCAGTTTATTGATTTCCTAAAATTAGGAAACGTTAAGACTCAAAGGCTTAGTGAAATAATAGCTTCTATTCCTGACGTGTTCATTAATACCGAAAAATATCTCAAGGAAGGAAAATGCGCTGAGTGTGAATTTAAGAAATATTGTAAAGGTGGAGATAGGGCAAGAGCCTATTATTGGTATGGAAATATTTTCGGGAGTGACCCATTATGCCCTTTGAAAAGTCTCCGCATTTAATTTTCTGGGAAGTAACTAAAGCTTGTCCATTAACATGCAAACACTGTAGAGCTAACTCAATTAGTTCCCCTTTACCTGACGAGTTGAGCACAGAAGAAGGGAAGAAACTGCTAGAGGAGATTGCTGAGTTTGGTAAAGTAGTTATTGTATTTACGGGAGGTGACCCATTATTACGGAAAGATATATTCGAACTTCTAACCTACGCCAAATCTTTAGGACTAGTTACCTCAATAGCACCTGCCCCCTACAACCTCTTAAGCTCTGAGACAATAGAGAAGCTGAGAGGTATACTATCATACATGTCCATAAGCCTTGATGGTGCACAACCACAAACTCACGACTGGCTGAGAGGTTTAGGGAGTTATAAATATGCAATCAAGGGAATTGAGACAGCCTTGAGATACGGAATTAATATTCAAGTGAATACGTTAGTTTGGAAAAGGAATTATGAGGAATTACCCGAGATCGTGAAGTTATTAAAAGATTTAGGAGTTAAAGTGTGGGAAGTGTTCTTTCTTATTCCGGTAGGGAGAGGGACGGCAGAGCTCGATATACCACGCGAACGTTATAGAGAAGTAATTGAATTCCTTGTGGAAGTAACTAGATATGACCTTGTTGTAAGGACAGTGGAGGCACCATTCTTTAGGAGAGCTAAATTAGAATACTCAGAAGATATTACAACTATGAATCCTTTGATAATAAAGTTGAGAAAAACGCTCGGTGAACCTAAGAAAGGTGTTGACAAAAGTTTGATTCCAACTAGAGACGGAAGCGGAGTGCTATTTATCGCATATAATGGTGACATATACCCTAGTGGATTTTTACCGATAAGGTTAGGTAATGCGAGAACTGATAATATTGTAAAGATTTACAGAGAATCAGAACTATTAAATATGGTCAAATCAGGAAAACTTAAGGGAAAATGCGGAACTTGTAACTACAATGGGATATGCGGAGGTAGTAGGGCTAGGGCATATGCAGTATATAAAGACCCATTAGCTGAGGATCCTGCATGTTATTACTAAACTAATGGTGACGGTGCTCGTCATGAGTAGGCTTATCAGTCTCTGGCAACTCTCCCTTCAGCAGCCTTTCAAGTGCTTCCTCGACCTTAAGACCTGGAGCTAAATATATTTTTGCCTTTCCTTTTAACAATCTGACGCCAGGAGGGCCTATTTCAGCAACAACAACAGCATTGATACCTTTATCTAAAGCAGATTTTAACATATGCAATCCGCGAGCTGCTGTAGCCCTTAAGGCTGGATTCTCGTACTTTTCAACTAACGTAAACTTGCCTCCTTCAAGTTGATAGATCATAACCTCTAATCCTTCACCGGGCCCATCCACGAATCCGTTTGTAACGGGTATTGCTACTTTCATTAATATCAATTTCGATATTGGTAGAAAAACTTAAAAAAGTAACTATTGAAGTTAGTAGGGAAAATCAAATAAAAACTTAGAATAATACTGATTGATAGTCTTGCTCTATTTTAACATTTATTACGTTTATCTTATTTGGATTAGCGTTGAATATTGCGTCCTTTAGATCTGTAATTCCAACAACTGTAATCGCCTTAAGCGATCTTTCCAGTATCTCGTCATAGTTTTCATTACGAGGCGTTTTAGAAATTGTAGGTATGTCGGAAGAAGTAACATCGAGAGTCGTTGAACCGTTGTCGTTCATAACTAGTAATATTCCTCTTGCCTTATTCAATCTAGAACTTAATACACCTAGATTTGATATTACACCTTCAATATCGGTCACGGCAATCGTATTAGGATCGTTAGAACGAATTATACCTCCTACTGCTATATTACGTTCTAATAGTGACTCGCTCGTTATCCATGTGTAAGGTTTCTCTATAGGTAACCTTACGAAGTCTAGTGTGGGAGCTGATAAGTCTACAAAAACTTTTGAGAACTGATATTGTTGTACAACTCTTACTACGTCATAAGGCCATAAACCGCCATGAGAGTTTAAGATATGAATCTTCCTATAGGTCTTAATCTTCTCTCTTGATCCCCTCTTAACTGCCTCTTTAACCTTAGCTTTTATTAGTGTAAGAAGTTCCTTAAGGAATAGACCCGTATCTGCGACAAGAGGAACATGAGCCATGAAAACTTTACCGATATCTTCACCATCTATATTATTATGTACTAGGTAGCCTTTAACCTTCATAGACCAGCCTGCTGTAGCTAATTGTGTGAACCTAGTACCTAGTGCTAATATTACGTCTGCCTCCTCTAATAGCTTAGCTCCTTCACTGGTCGCGAAAAGACCTAATCCTTCCCCTGCATATAAGGGGTGAGAAGCCGGAATAGCCCCCTTAGACCTAAACGTTGTGATAACCGGGATATCTAATAATTCCGCTAACTCTAGGAGTTCTTTTGTAGCTCCTGCAGCAAGCACTCCGTAACCGGCTATAATTACTGGGGTCTTAGAGTTTCCTAATAATTCACTTATCTTGGCTACTGTGTTTTTATCCGGAGTTCTCTTCTCGGGCTTCTGCTCAGCTGGCGATAATGGATAGGCCTTAAGCCTAAAGAGATCTTCAGCTATTTCTATGTATACTGGCCTATTCCTATTGCTTAGGGCTTCTTTATACCCCTTTTCTACAGTTACTGTTATTTCTTCAATACTTATAACCCTCTCTCGTAACTTAGTAATGGGTGCTATGGCTGATGATACGTCATCAGGTGTTCTCAGTTCTCCTATCCTACTCCTACCCGTGTCTCTGTAAGACCTTACGGTAGATATTATAAGTAGGGGCTGAGAGTCCACGAAAGCTTGAGCTATTATATCAGTAGCCTCTAGCACTCTATTCCCTGGAGCAACAAGGGCTGTCCCTACTGTGTTAAACTCTCTAGAATATGAATCAGCCATTAAAATTGCTTCCCTAGCTGAAGAAGTTATATTAGCATTAATTTCATACTGCTTTAATCTTTCTAATATAAAGTCTGGAACGCTATAAGGAACAAAAACATCCTTAATGCCGAGTTCCTTTATAACGTAAGCCAATGCTTCGTCTCCTTTCATTTCCTTTCCTACGGTCTCCTCTTTCCTTTTTGGTTGGCTCACAATATACTACGGCTTACAAAAGTATAAATTTTTTAAAAGCCGGGGGCGGGACTCGAACCCGCGAAAATAGCGGGTGACGGCTTTAAATCTCTGCGGCCCGCCGCCTTAACCGCTCGGCCACCCCGGCATTCAAATTAGGATATGTCATAAAAGTATTTTAAGGTTATTGTGATGATAGATTAACGTGAGATTTTGATAGCGTTTTCGAAAGTCGGAGAAGTTCTTAAAGAAATCAAGGAACTTACTGACTTCGTAATAATCGGGGATACTGTAGTTGATTTAGAATTAGGTAGAAAAGGTACTGAAAGCGATGTAGACTTATTTATTCTTTCAGTTAGTGTTTTTATAGACGAGGATAAAATAAGGGAATTCGCATTTGATCGTGGTTGGGACTTTGGAAAAACACCTCTTGATACTCCCAGACTAATAGTAGGTGTTGATGACGAGCAACTTCAGGTAGATATGTATGAAAATATTCAAGACTTCTTTGTACCACAAGACATTATAGAAAATGCACAAGAAAGAAAAATTGGTAACGAGTATTTCAAAGTGATCAGGATAGAAGACTATATTTTACTTAAGGCAAATGCCTTTAGAGAAGAAGACGAGGATGAACTGAAGACTTTAGTGTACTTAATAGGAAGTGGAAAAATAAAAATAGATAAAAATTACTTAAAATCACACATTCAGTCTTTTCAAGAAAATGCAAAAAGTATCGAGGATAGACTTAAAAGTATCGGTATTAAGGTCTAACCTTTCTTGGCTGGTAACTCTTTCTTCTTCGGCCTTAGATTTTTACTATGACATCTCCTGCATTTTGTTGCCCTAATTGAGTTTAGAGCTCCACATTCTCTACACACTTTCTTTAAAAATACTCTTTGTTGTACTATTTGTAGCTTCACGGGATCGGTGAGTGGCATTTTTAACCCCAATTCACATATATCAAACGGTTCAAAAAACTTTGTGTTAGAGGCGGAGTTGAATTAAGATGAAGATACCGTTAGACTATATTTGTGTTAAAAGCGGTCTTTTGTGTAACCGTTGCCAATCTATGATTGATCGTGGAGAGGTAGAAAGTTTTGAAGTAGAAGTAATGAAAATTTTGTTAGATTTAGAAGAGACACAATTCAAAGAGCTAAAAGATACTACCTACCATAAGGCGTTTAAATTGAACAACCTACTTATTCTGATAGTAACTAGCGGACCGTCTATAACTTACCAAAAGTGGATAAAAGTTGCTAAGATTCTTCAGGATAAACTTGGCGTAAAAGTGAGAATTTTAGAGAAGAGTAACAATATAAAGTCTACTGCAAGCCAACTTTTAACACCTGCGAGAGTTCTAGGAGTTAACACTGTATGGTTACCAGACGGAACCGTACAGTACGTTGTGAGAGTCTCAAAATATGAGAAGAAGTTTTTACCGGCTGACGAAACTTCCCTAGAAGCTGCACTATCAAAGATTCATTCAATACCAGTTAGAATAAGGGTGGAGTAAAAATTGCTTAAGAACTATTATAATAACCAAATATTACCCGAGTTAGAGGGTAAGGAAGTTGTAGTTGCCGGCTGGGTTCATAACATAAGAGACTTAGGTGGTAAAAAGTTCATAATACTTAGAGATGCTAGCGGAATAGGGCAAGTCGTAGTTGATAAGGACAGTCCGGCGTTTAAAGTAGCTAATGAATTAACTCAGGAAAGCGTAGTGAGGATTAAGGGAAAAGTGAAAGCCGACAAGAGAGCACCTAGAGGTGCTGAAATTCACGCTGAAGATATAGAGATTTTAAGTTTAGCAAAAGTGCCCCTGCCTCTTGACGTAAGCGGAAAGGTAAAGGCTGATATTGACACGAGACTTAGAGAAAGAGTATTAGACCTTAGAAGACCTGAAATGACTGCTGTAGTAAAAATTCAGTCAGTGGTGTTAAGGACCTTTAGAGAAACTTTATACAATGAGGGTTTTGTTGAGATCTTTACTCCAAAGATTATAGCTGCAGCTACAGAAGGAGGAGCCCAGCTTTTTCCAGTGATATATTTTGGCAAGGAAGCTTTCTTGGCTCAAAGCCCCCAGTTATATAAGGAACTTATGGCGGGAGTAGTGGAGAAAGTTTTTGAAATCGGACCAGCATGGAGAGCTGAAGAGTCGGACACTCCATATCATTTAGCCGAATTTATAAGTATGGACGTTGAGATGGCGTTTGCTGATTACAATGACGTTATGAATTTAATCGAAAAATTGATCTATAATATAACCCAAAGAGTAAGTGAAGGCTGTAAGGAGGAATTAAAACTACTAAATTACACTCCGCCTACCGTAAAACTTCCTATAAAAAGAATTCCATATAAAGAGGCTATAGAGATACTTCAAAGTAAAGGATTAAACATTAAGTTTGGGGATGATATAGGAACCCCCGAATTAAGAATATTGAATGAAGTAATTAAGGAAGAGTTATACTTCATAACCGATTGGCCCACTATGGCTAGACCCTTCTATACTAAGGTTAAGGATAATGAACCTGAGGTAAGCGAAAGTTTCGATCTTATATATAAATGGTTAGAAATAGCTTCAGGCAGTACTAGGAATCATAGGAGAGAGATACTAGAGGAAGCTCTCAAAAAGAGAGGATTAAGACCAGAGAGTTTTGAGTTCTTCCTTAGATGGTTCGACTACGGAATGCCACCTCACGCTGGATTTGGAATGGGATTTGCCAGGCTTATGGTTATGCTAACTGGAATACAAAATGTTAAGGAGATAGTACTATTTCCGAGAGACAAAAAACGCCTAACGCCTTAGGTAAAGTTCCTAGGATCACCTCTGCTTATTTCTCTAATTACTAACGTAGCATACATACCCCGATCCAAGGAAAACGAGATTTTTTTGCTTTTGTTCTTAAGTTCAACCTTAACGTTTCTGAGCCTCATAAAAGCTTGTCTTTTTAAATCTCTCAAGTTAACTTTAATTTCTGGAATATAAAAAGAATAACCTACTATACCTTCTTCAATAGCTATTTGCCTAATTAAGGGATCCATGGGCTCAACAAACTTCTTCGGAACAGTAAGAATCACGTTATCAGCTTCTCTCCCTCTCAATTTATCCGCCATTAGAGAAAGATACTTGTTAAATAGATAAGATTGGTAAGCTTCAACGAAAAATCCTAGAGGGGTCTTAACCCTTTTAATTGCAGACAAACAGTCTTCCCCTCTAATTAGAGCTTTCAGTACTTCCCTTTCATCCCTGAACTTTTTAGGGAAAAGTTGGAGCGCCTTTTCATAGTCTCCTTTTTCATATGCTAATCTTGCCTCCTTTATTATCTCATGCTCCAATTCAAAAGGATGACCGATCAACCAATTAATTGCTTCACACCATTGCCTTAGAAATAAGTATTTCCCGACCAAGTGCGTATTAGGTCTCCTTGTGCCGAACCTTTGATAACCTATATAAGCAAATAGATATTTCACATTGCTCACAGTTGACAATCTCTTGGCGAGTTCATTTTCGTCATCACTAACTAATTCTAACTCAAAAATATTACCCGTGTGGTTAAATTTTTCGTCTGAAAAACCAAGAAAATTTACCTCGAACTTTTCCTCCTTGTAATTGTCTATTTCTGGTTTACCTGAAAAGTAGATTATCTGTTGCGTTATTGCGTTAGTATCCTTTATTCCAATATAAATAGGTTTTCTACCGGTTAGTCTAGTTATTTTATCGATAACAGTGAAATGATCTATTCCGATCTTCTTTAATAGATATACAGCATATTTACCCTTGTCCTTTCCTCTCCACTCAGTTACGGGTTTATACGAAATCTCTTCGACTACAATAAATCCATCCGGTCTGGGTATTTTAACGTTTAACGGAGCCCATTCTTCGTTTATATAATATTTCTCGAGTCCTAAAGAGAGATCTATCAAAGGAGGTGTTACAGTAATTTTAGGTCACCCGTTATTTTATCTATAATCTCTGAAGGAGCAGGCCCTATACCTACGCATGTAATAGTGCCAGGCTCTAATTGAGTCTTGCCTGCATCCTGAATTACAACTGTAGGCAAATTGTAATCTTGTGCTAGCTTGGACCTTTTTAGTAATTCTTCAAGACTGTTAACCTTAACCACAATCTTGGGTTGTCCTTCAGATAGCCATTCTTCGAGCCATTCCCTCCAATTTTCTTTTCCTTTTTTTAATATATCCACAACTAAAGAAACCGCAGCGTGAGCTACTTGTGCGGCAGTTTTTCCTTTTCCCATTTCAATATCTGTCCTCACTATTATAACCATTTTAATAGGCATAAGCAAAGAGAGAATTTATAAGGTTATTAAAAAGTATTGTAAGCAATGAGTATTTCATTTAGGTTAAGCTTAAAAGAGGAAATAGAACCACCAGTATGCTCAAGTTGCGGAAAGATAATACATCCCAGAGAGAAAGGCGTAGAATTTCTGTGCCCTAACTGCGGAGAAGTAATTATAAGAAGGTGCTATGAATGCAGAAAGCAAGGCGTCACTTACGTTTGCCCAAAGTGTGGATTTGAAGGTCCTTGAGGTGTAAGAGGAATGACAGATGTGTTAGTTGTTTTGAAGGTATATCCAGATAGTGACGAAGTAAACCTTGACAATTTAACACAACAGATAAACAGTAGATTACCACAAGGATATAAACTAGTTAGAAAAGACACGGAGCCAATAGCATACGGCCTAAAGGCATTAGTAGTATATATACAAATGCCAGAAAATACGGAAGGAGGTACGGAATCCTTAGAGGAAATAGTTAACGGAATAGAAGGAGTAAGTCATGCCGAAGTACTGCAAGTAACGCGTCTAGGTTTTTAAGTATTTCCCTTTTTAATTAACTAAATAATAGTTGATGCTTAAGCTCTTATACCTCATTTTTTATATTACTTAATGGGATTGCGTTGAGTAGTGCTGAATTTACTCCTTCGAAGAAGGAGCTTATCTTGAGAGTTGTTGAAGCTAAGCAAAAAGACGTTGGAAGGGGAAAAGTAAGGATAGACATTGATCTATTATCACAAATAGGCGTTAGCCCCGGAGAAGTAGTCGAGATCGAAGGACAGAGAAAGACTGCCGCAATAGCATGGCCTTTGGCCCCAGAGGATACATTGAATGAAGAAGACAAATACATCATAAGAATGGATGGTATAACGAGAAAGAACGCAGGAGTCGCAATAGGTGACAAAGTAATAGTAAGAAAGGCTAATCCGAAGGTTGCAACAAGTGTCAGGCTAGCTCCTTCAAATTTTTCTATTACGGTTGATCCAGGTTTCATTTCTTATGTCAAGAAAAAACTTAAGGACACCCCCCTAGTTGAAGGCGATACAGTTTTAATTCCAGTATTAGGGCAAGCTATTCCATTTAGTGTTATCCAAGTGAGGCCACAAGGTGTAGCAATAGTATCCGACGAAACCAGTATAACGATATCAGAGAAACCGTTCGAACAAGCGAAGTATCCGAGAGTTACTTATGAAGATATAGGAGGGATGAAACATATAATTCAGAAAATAAGGGAGCTTGTTGAGTTACCGTTAAGGCATCCGGAACTATTTAAGAGACTAGGTATTGAACCACCTAAGGGTATTTTGCTGTACGGCCCACCTGGAGTAGGTAAAACACTTTTAGCGAAAGCAGTAGCTAATGAAACTGAAGCCTACTTCACATCAATAAATGGACCTGAAATAATGAGCAAGTTC
This sequence comes from Stygiolobus sp. RP850M, assembly GCF_037389295.1. Classification (NCBI taxonomy): domain Archaea; kingdom Thermoproteati; phylum Thermoproteota; class Thermoprotei; order Sulfolobales; family Sulfolobaceae; genus Stygiolobus; species Stygiolobus sp. RP850M. The sequence continues at coordinate 12,478 of NZ_JBBHKU010000074.1, forward strand.
TACGGTGAAAGCGAGCAAAGACTTAGGGAAATATTTGAAGATGCAAAGAAACACGCTCCAGCAATAATATTCATAGACGAGATTGACGCGATCGCGCCGAAGAGAGATGAAGTAATAGGAGAAGTGGAAAGAAGGGTAGTGGCACAATTACTCACGCTGATGGATGGTCTTGAAAATAGGGGTAATGTTATAGTTATAGCTGCTACTAACAGACCTAATGCGATAGACCCTGCTCTAAGGAGACCCGGTAGGTTTGATAGAGAATTAGAGATCCCCTTACCAGATAAGCAAGGTAGACTAGAAATATTACAAATACATACGAGGAGTATGCCGTTATCTAAAGATGTCGATCTACAGAAATTAGCCGATATGACCCACGGATATACTGGAGCAGACTTATCAGCATTAGTGAGAGAAGCTGCTATGAACGCCCTAAGAAGATATTTGCAAATGATAGATTTAAGCCAAGATAAAATCCCACCTGAAATCTTAGAAAAAATGGAAGTTAATATGGACGATTTCCTTAAGGCATTCAAGGATATAGTGCCTAGCGGTCTGAGAGAGATATATGTTGAAGTACCAGAGGTTCACTGGGACGATATAGGAGGGTTAGATGATGTAAAAGAGGAGTTGAGAGAGGTAGTAGAATACCCATTAAAATATAGAGAGGCATACGAGAATGTAGGTATTGAACCACCTAAGGGTATTCTTTTATTCGGCCCACCTGGGACTGGTAAAACAATGCTGGCAAAAGCAGTAGCAACAGAAAGCGGAGCAAACTTCATAGCAGTAAGAGGACCAGAAGTACTATCAAAATGGGTAGGAGAAAGCGAAAAAGCAATAAGAGAAATATTCAGAAAAGCAAGACAAGCAGCACCAACAGTAATATTCTTCGACGAAATAGACGCAATAGCACCAATGAGAGGACTCTCAGTAGATAGTGGTGTTACTGAAAGAATAGTCAACCAGCTATTAGCTGAAATGGACGGGATAGAGAAACTTGAGAATGTTGTTGTTATTGCTGCTACTAATAGGCCTGATATCTTAGACCCTGCATTACTCAGACCAGGTAGATTCGACAGACTAATCTACGTACCACCACCGGACAAAAAAGCAAGACTAGAAATACTAAAAGTACACACAAAGAACGTCCCACTAGCCGAAGACGTAACATTAGAGGAGATAGCCGAAAAAACGGAAGGATATACTGGAGCAGACTTATCAGCATTAGTGAGAGAAGCTACTTTAAGAGCTATCAGGGAACAAATGTCTGATTGTATGAAAAAAGCTGATGATAACTGTAAGAGAGGAGATAGTGAGTGCAGAGAAAAGATTATAAAAGAATGTATGAGTGGAAAAGGAGCTTTAGTAGAAAGGAAGCATTTCGACTTTGCACTCAGAAAAGTGAGACCATCAGTGACACAAGATATGGTGCAATTCTATCAGAACTGGGTAGATAAAGCCAGACAGCAATTACCCAGAGCTAATGTAAAGCCAAGTACTTTCACGTGAAATATATGTGGAGAGAAATTCCTTTACATTATGTAGTTCTTGAAAGATTAAGAAAACATAATGGACCAGTTACAGATGAAGACTTATACGAAGAAGTAAAAAAGGCAACAAACTATGAAGTACCTTTTTCTGATTTTCTTAAAGCCCTCATGAAGCTTGAGATGAGAGGATATATTACGGTAACACTAATAAAAGAGAATGTCAGAATGATCACTTATATAGGTGATAAAGAATAGGTGTAGACTTATCCGAGTTAGTAGAGGATATAAAGAGAGAGCTCAGTTTTGGAGAGTTGAAGGGGAAAAAAATAAGTATTGACGCGTATAATGCTCTTTACCAATTCCTCGCAGCTATTAGACAACCAGATGGAACACCTTTAATGGACTCACAAGGTAGAGTCACAAGTCACTTAAATGGAATTTTTTATAGAACTATAAGTATCTTAGAAGAGGGAGTCATTCCAGTTTACGTCTTTGATGGAAAGCCTCCTGAGCAAAAAAGCGAAGAACTGGAGAGGAGGAGAAAAATAAAAGAAGAGGCTGAGAAGAAACTAGACCAGTTAAAGAAAGAAGGAAGCAGTGAAGCAAAAGAGTTAAAGAAGTATTCTCAGATGTCTATAAGGTTGACTAACGAAATGGCCGGAGAGAGTAAGAAACTCTTAGAACTGATGGGTATTCCGACAATACAAGCTCCGAGTGAAGGCGAGGCTGAAGCTGCTTATGTTAATTCTTTGGGTCTCACATGGGCGACTGGGAGCCAAGATTATGATTCTCTGCTTTTCGGAGCTACACGTTTGGTTAGAAACCTAACTATAACCGGGAAAAGAAAATTACCTAAAAAAGACGTGTACGTAGAAATTAGGCCAGAACTCATTGAGCTTTCAGATCTACTTAAGAAGTTAGGAATAACCAGAGAGCAGTTAATTGACGTTGCCATACTGATAGGTACAGATTACGATCCTGATGGAGTTAAGGGCATAGGTATAAAGACAGCATATAGAATAATTAAAAAGTATGGTAAGATAGAAAATGCTATAGAAAAAGGTGAAATACCTAAGCAAAAAATCACATTTAATGTTGAGGAAATTAGATCTCTATTTTTAAATCCAAAAATAGAAAAGCCGAATACAGACCTGGAATTGAAAGATTGTGACGAGAAAGGGATCGAGGAACTTCTTATTAAGCAGCACGACTTCAGTGAAGAAAGAGTAAAGAACGCTATAGAAAGATTGAAGAAGGCAAAAAGAGAGGCTAAAGGTGCTGAGAGGCAAAAAGGACTCGATCAATGGTTTTGAGTAAGGACCTTGATTTAACGCATTATTTTCACTCTCTAAGCACGCTTTATCTTCATGTTCTCTTTTTATTGAAGGTTATGCGGGGGGTGGGACTTGAACCCACGCAGGCCTACGCCAGCGGAGCATACTGCTCTGAATGAGTCTCAGTCCGCCCCCTTTGACCTTGCTCGGGCACCCCCGCACTTACATTATTAACTGATATACAATTAAAAGTTTACGATAATAGGTATTTTTATGTATCTCAGATCTTTGATTTTTTAGCTGGGTTTAAACGTTCCTACCTCCTCTGGTTCCTCATACCATTTAACTCTCCTTCCTATCTTAGCTCTCATTTTCCATTTAACGGACTTAGGCTCTTCATCAATTACTTTCCTAAGTTTAATAAGTTTATCAGCGATGCATTTTGGAGGATTAAATTCCCTGAGTAGTTTATCTATGTTATCTGTAACAGTAGTATAAAATCCCCAATCATCAGATAAAACTTTACTAATATATTTAACATCTATTGTCTTTTCATTATCCTTATCTCCAAGCTGTAGGTCATAAAGCAAAGCGAAAATATCCTTGACGTCGTTTTCTGTCATTTTAACTATTTGTAGCTTAGTTAATAGTAAGTCTGAGGGCGGAATCGTAATCTTCATAATACCAAGTCTGTCCTTAAATGACATTTTATGACACATCTCAAATTCATCTAGAAATACATCAACATTAGAATTAAGCTCGGGATCATAAAAGATTAGTCTCCTATCTCCGTGTAATGCATTAAATCTTTTGTTACTTTCCATTCCAAAATTCTCAAGTAATTCCGTTATTTTCTTGCTCTGTTTTGAGAGACCGAAAAAATCAATATCTTTATAATTTCTAGGGAGTTTTTCAGCTCCTTTTGGTGCGAGTATAGCTACAGCAGCTCCTCCTATTAATCTCAATAGAATTTCTCGTTTATTTGCCTCCTCTACTATGGTTAGTCCTCTTTGTAATAATTTTTCTTTAGTTATGTTACCTATCCTACTCCACCTTCCCATCTTATTATAAGTTTAATCTTATTTATATCCGTTATACTTCTTCTTTAAACTTTTATTAACAACTGCATAAGCCAGACCGTAGGGTAACCCGAGCACTAAACTCAAACCTGGAATTAAATTAAGAAAATACTTTTTAGGCGATTTGTAATATTTCAGTCCAAATGCTATTACAGGCAAATATAGAAATAAGATTAAAGGAGATGTAAATAATGAAATTATTGGAATTACATAATAGCTTCCGTAATATGTATAACCAGTTAACATTTGAAATTGTGTTAAACCGTCAAGTACTAGCATCATATCATATTTTGATCTCCACAAATTTCTTCTTGCTTCCTTTAGTGAGGACATTAAATTCTCTCTGGCATGAACCTTATTAAGGTGCAAGCACCTACCTTTAGTTGGTTTAACAATATATCCTTCTTTTTTAAGCTTAGCATATAGCCAGACATCTTCATCTCTCTCATATCTCTCGTCAAAGTAACCTACTCTTTTAATTACATCTAAATTAAGTGCTGAACATCCTAGATTCGGGTTTTCTTCAAGAGAATCTGAATCAACTTCTATTTCTTTTTCATCATAAGCATAGTGCATCCAAGTAAACGTGACCCCGTTCTTAAGGTTTTCAATCATTCTCGGAAGAGCTTTTTCAGATGGTATCACATCACTATCCAACATTACAACGTAGCTTTCATTGGCTAACTTAAGCATTTCGTTTCTTAATTTAGCCATGTTTACTTTTTTGAATCTCTTTGCAGTTACATGGTTAACATTATATTGAGAAATAACTTTAGCTAGATCCTCTCTTTCGGAGTTATCGTAAACTATGATCTTGTAATTCAGACTATTAGCCAATGCGGAAACTTTTTTTAGAACAGAGTCCAGCCAATCAGCTCTGTCTCCCGGACCAACAGGTATAATTATTTCAACCACGAGTTTAGACTAAATTGAGTGGGATTAAAAGTATAGCCGTAATAGCTCACGGTTACTCCAATGAAAAATTCTCGGGAGAGGGAAAAGTATATCATGAAGTGATCAGGGCTCTACAAGACTCCAATTTAGGTAAAATACAGTTGGTAACTTTCTCTAAACCTAAGATATATATACCTTTCGAGGTGAAATATGTTGTTCCTTTTAGGATCACGAAACTTGACAAATATCAACGTCTTCTAACCCTATGGAAAGCTAGAAGCCTAACTCCTTCGATCTTCGTTAACCTCAGCGGTACGCTGTTAAAGTTATCAGACATAGCACCTCACTTAGCTTATTCTGCGGCACCAGCGTTCACCACACCCGGCAAGTATTCATCTTCTATATTTTGGCGATTATACCTTTACCCATTTGAAAAATATGTGAAAGCTCACTTGGATAAGAACGCTATTATAATATCTAACTCTCACTATTCTGCGAGAAAAATCGAGAGCTTAGGATTAAATGTAAGGACTGTAATTTACCCTCCCGTAGATGTTGAGGAGTTCATCACAAACAAACTTGATTCCAATAAGGAAGAAGCTATAATAACTGTAGCTAGGATAGAGAGAGGTAAAATGTTAGAAAATACTATAAATATAGCTAGATTAACTAAATTAAAAACGTATATAGTTGGTTCTTTAAGCGATAAAAATTACTTAGGAAAATTAAGGGAGATTTCTAAGGGCCTTGAGGTAGAATTCTTTACTGACCTTCCTAGAAGAGAACTGGTGTCACTAATGCGAAGGGTGTCTGTGTATTTCCATCCTACTGTAGGAGAGCACTTTGGTATACCGATTGTTGAGGCAATGGCTTCAGGGACGATCCCGATAGTTCCTTCTGAAAGTGGAGCTTCGGAAATTTTACCTAAAGACTTGAGCTATAGTTCATTAGAAGAGGCTGCAGAAAAGGTCAAAAAGTACGTCAAAGGATGGAATAATCTTAGAAAAGAACTCATAGAAAAATCAATGTCTTTTTCCTCTTCCAATTTTAGAACCAAAATTATTTCGATAATATCTGAGATAATAAAATAAGTTATGCGGGGGGTGGGACTTGAACCCACGCAGGCCTACGCCATCGGGGTACTTACCTTTGGGGTCCTAAGCCCGACCCCTTTGACCTTGCTCGGGCACCCCCGCACTTAATGAAATCGAGTATTCAGGTAAAAAACTTTATGCGAAAAAATTAGTCTTTAACTGTCTCCAACATGGACACAATGTTCCAGATAGAGATGCGAGTATGAGTAGGCATATTAGGATCCTGACTTATTTCCTCCAAAATTCCTATTGCATTAGCTGCCCTAACAGCGGGGCTCAACGTCTGATCTTGTAAGTTCCTTATCGCGTCAGTTGCTGCTCGCCTAATATTCCTTGGTACTCCAGTATCATTCACAATTTTTTGAAGCATAACTATTGCTTGTTTTATCTTAGCCTCGTTGTCGTAAAGTGATGCCATTGAAATCTCACCGATTCAATTATTAGTACTTATGGTTTTTTAGTTTATTACCCATTTTATATTATTGGTTAGTATGACAACCACAGATTCGGTAAAGAAAGCTGCTGACCTCCTGAGACAAGGAGCCACAATGTTAGATATGGCATGCCCTTTATGCCATATGCCTTTATTTAGGCTTAAGAACGGAGATATTGTATGTCCAACTCATGGAAAGGTTTATGTAGTAGAGAACGAGGAGGAAGAAAAGAAAATTACTGGTGCTATAACGTTAGATAAACTGGAAAACACTCTGTATAAGGGAATAGAATTTCTAGACCAACGGCTTAACAAAGATCCTCTTGATATTGATACTATAAATCAAGTGATAAGATATTTAGAAGCTATTGAAAGAATAAATAGAATTAAAGGGTTAATAAATAAGAATAAATGATTGAATATACTTCTTCGACTACGTCATTTAACGACTTCTCTGCGTTAACCATTACTATGTTTTTCTCTCTTCTAGCAAGCTCAAGATACTTCTCCCTTACTATTGTAAGACTTTCTATTTTTTCCTTAAAATTGAACTTATCGTTTTTCTGAATTCTTTGCAACGCTTTGTTAGGAGAGATATCCAAAAGGATAGTGAGAACTGGTTTCGGAAACTTTGAATTTACAGTTTCTATCCAGTTCTCCTCTATACCTAGGGCTGACTGATATGCAATAGAGGAATAAATATATCTGTCCATAAGAATAACGTCAGGATTCTGATTTATTAACTCTCTTAAATGATATGCCCTATCCGCAGCGAACAGTAACGTCAATGCGATTGGATCTTTCCAACCACTCTTCTCTATAAGACTTGTGATCTCATTAGTAAAAGGTTCCCTCGTGAGAACTATATTCTTACTACTAAACCGGTTTTTCAACCTCTGATAAACCATATTTGCTACTGTTGTCTTACCTGAGCCATCTATCCCTTCGAACGAGATTATTCTAAGCATTTTCTCACCCTTACTCTACTCTCGGTGAAGTTTTCGTTTAACCTAAATTCCCCCAATATCACCCCATCGAAATTTTCCACTGGTGTAAGAATTTCGACAATACCTAAATCCTCTTTTATATCTTTGATTAAACCAGCTCCTACTGTTTTCCCTTTATACGTTAAGCCCAAATAAAGTCCGAAGAGTTCGGTTCTGTCAACGTATAGCCCTTCACAAGGTTTTTCATCTATTAATTGTACATACTGGTTCCATGCCCTTATTAGGTTCTTAGAAATAGGTGTTCCGACAACTGTTCTCATATCGATCACATTTACTTTAGCGTTACTGAAATAATCTCTGTATTTCCTTGATCTATATTCTCTTCTCTTATTTCTGCTCCGATCTACGTTAAGCGGAAAAGGCTTTAATAACTTGACCTTTCTTAGTAAGTCTCTGGGCATATCTTTAATTATCCTTTGATCGAACGTGAGAATGTAATCTGGATCTATTGTATAAATTAGTTCAAGCTTATGCCTATAAGCGTGAAACCCCCTAACCCATCCATCGCTATCTATGACTACGTTGTCTGAATTGATTTCCTTAAGTGTAAGTAGTACTAGAAATATATGTAATCTCGGATTTGTTGATGGTGTTATACTTCCTAAAAATTCAATACCATCTATTCTACGTTGTGAAAGAAGTAACTTTTTCGAAACATCCTTAGAATATGCAATGAAAGCTGGCAAAAATATTGACGATTGTCCGACATCGGAATCTATTGTAGAACTTCCATATAAGTTTGCTAGAAAATTAGAAAAGTAAGTTTTTCCAGAATTTTCATCACCTAACACTATTATTTTTCCTCCAGATATTTCCTTTGCAATATTATACCATCCTAATGTTTTATATGACTGAATAATCTTACAGTTACTTTCTATCTCTGAGTTAGTTAAAGATGCCACAGTAAAGTAATTATCCGAGTTTATATCTAGCTTATCTCCTGCCCCTAACTCTATCCCTGATATCACTACTTTACCGTCTTTCACGTAGAGATCACAAGGACCTTGTATCACAACATCATAATCCGTTATTATTTTCATAAAGCTGACCTAAGTGCTATGATATAAGCCGCCCTAACATCTCTGTCTTTTATTTTGACGAACGGATTTCCAGAGGAACTACTTTTAGACTCATTAACCATCTTAGCTTGTTCAAAGTTCATCTTTACGATTCTGTAGACTAATTCACCTATTTTGTTACCTCCGCCTATTCCGATCTTAAGAGACTTATGAGGATAAGTTTGTATAATTTCCGATAATTGTTCATTTACATCTATTACATTAGCGTTTCTACTTTCTATTAGTTCACCGTCCCCTATCACTGCAATAGACAATTTATCCTTGTTAGTGTCTATTCCAATAAGTAGTTCATTAAAATATTGCTTACCCTTTATTTCACATAAAATTCTACCTAATAATACGTTCAATGGTACGAAATTAATATCTTCATCCTTAATTATTATTTCTCCGTCATCTGAGATTTTTATTCCCCTCTCTTTAAATACTCTTACTAAATCTCGATATTTCTTAGCATCAGATACCTTTATTGCAACCTTTTTTACCACAATTACTTAATTAATTCAGAGGAATTTAAAGATTTGAAGATTAGCGATTATATTTTCCAGAAGGGAAATATTGTTTCAATATACGGAGAGGCTGGTACTGGTAAGACTATTATAGGAGTACATGTAGCCTTAGAATTAGGAAATAGCCTTTATATTTCAACTAAGGACTCAAGCTACAAAGCAAGAGTGGAAAAATTAAAGGGAAGACCTGATGTTTATTTCACTCAAGCCCTTACCCAGCCTGAAATAATCTCAGCAATATTAAAAGCTTCTCAGCTGGGTTTACAATTAATTGTTATTGATCCCGTAAACTATTTGTATAAGATATCTAGGAGAAAAAAGGATTTAGAATTACCACTAATTTTATGTCAAGGGTTTAGTAAAAATGGGATTAATAACAATAATAAAGTGTTATTATTATGGGATATTTCAGGAAATAACAGGGTAGCAGGTGAGTTATTTATGAGGAGGTTTTCTGACGAAGTACTGAGGATAACAAAAGGTGAAATCATTGGTAACTTAAGGGTTTGTAAATTTAGGATATTGGACTCTGGTGTTGTAGGGTGCTTATAGCCGCATTACTAGTAGGAATTGTATATTATTTACCCGCATTAGCTGCAAACGGTAGTGCACCCTTCGTCAAAAAGGGTACACCCATCGACTTTAGAAAAAAACTTAATGACGGTAGGAGGATTTTAGGAGATGGAAAAACCTTTGAAGGTTTACTATTAGCAGTCACTTTTGGTACGACTGTTGGAGCAATTATCTCCAGATTTTTAGGAGATGAATGGATATTTATTGCATTTTTTGAAAGCTTAGCTGCAATGATAGGGGATATGATAGGTGCTTTTATAAAGAGAAGACTCGGAATGGAAAGAGGACAGAGAGCTCCGTTACTAGACCAACTTGATTTCTTTGTATCTTCGACCTTAGTCTTAGTCTTAATGCACGTGAAGATCCAGATTGTTCAAATTTTATTTATAGGAATATTAGTAATATTTCTTCATTTATTTACCAACTACGTTGCTTTTCGATTAAAAATAAAAAGTGTCCCGTGGTAATTATTAATCATGCCAAAAAGAGGGAGTGAAAAAACTTATTCCACACTTAATAATGCTTATGTATTAATAATATTGATTGTCCTCATGGGAATTACTATATTAGGAGCGATAGCTTTCCCATATTATATTTCTCCAATAACCTACTCTAATGGAGGAGCTCCTCAGGCTGGTGGGATCGCTGTTCTTGCAGCAATTATAATTATGGGTGCTATTGCAGGTGTTTATTTCATAGAAAACAGAAATTATGAACTTGGTGGAATCCTTTTAATAATGTCACTACTTATCGTAGCAGTTTATGTATGGGTATCGTACGGTTCTAATGCAATTAAATTTATATTTAACATCTGACAGTGTGAAATGTGATTATCAATGGAACCAATAAAAATTACGCTCTCTAGTGGTAGGGAAATTATAATTGATGAAAACGCTGTTAAGATTCTTAATGAATATGTTAGAACACAAATGACACTAGAACAATTAGCAAAGAAATTAAATCTTACTGGATGGGAAGAGGCATACGATCTAATAAAACAGCTCCCATCTCATATAATGTGGACTCCTATATCTATCCTTAATAAAATGAGTAATTCCACAAAAGGAAGCTAAAGTCTAACTTGTTTTTGAATTAAACTTTTCTGTAGCACTCAGGTCTTGATTCATATATTAAGCCCTGCTTTCTCATATCCGTAATTAGTTTTTCTATGCTTTGTTTATCTATACCGACGCTTTCACCTTCTTTAATTATATCTTTAACCTTAGCACACTCATTAATAGATAACGTATCAATTATTTCAAGGATTTTCGCCATTTTCTCTCTTGCACTCTTAGGCTTACCAGTCATTATAGTGTCTATATCAATTTTACCTGACTCCACATCTAATCCTACGTTTTCTAAGAAGATTCTCATAATATTAATAGCCCTCTCAGCGTCTTCTTTAGTTACCTCACTTTTCAACGCCATTTTAGCATAAGCCTCGGATATTCTTATTAACGCTTCCAACTGACGGGGTGTAATCATAATTGGGGAATCTACACTTTCTACACTTTTACGTCTCATCTCTACAAAGAAATCTTGCAATAATTTTTTCGCCTCTTCGCTTAGCTTTGGTGAGACGTTCTTCCTAGCATAGGCTATATATTTCTTCAATAAGTCTATATCTATTACACTTTGTGTATTGTTTCTATTTCCATGAACGTTAAGAATATGTGATGCTAGATATACATCGGATTCCCCAGGGTTATCAATCAAGATAAATATCAGGTCGAACCTTGAGAGTATCGTAGGAGGTAGATTAATGTTCTCTGCTATTCCTCTTTCCTTTATGTATCTTCCTAATTTAGGGTTACCTGCAGCAATAACTGTAGCTCTCGCATTTAACTTTGCTACAATACCAGCTTTAGCGATTGAGACTGTTTGTTGTTCCATAGCCTCATGAATAGCTACCCTGTCATCATCTCTCATTTTGTCTATCTCGTCAATTACGGCCACTCCTCCATCCGCTAGGACTAAAGCACCTGCCTCTAAGTAAAAATCCCCGCTATTTTTATCTCTGGTTACAGTCGCCGTTAATCCCGCTGCCGTAGAACCTTTGCCAGTAGTATAAACTGCTCTGGGTGCGACCCTTGATGCAAACTGTAATATCTGTGACTTAGCTGTACCTGGATCTCCTATAATCAAAACGTGAATATCGCCCCTTATTCTAGTTCCGTCATTTAATAGTTTACTAACACCTCCAAATAACGCAAGGGCTATTGATTCTTTTATTTCCCAATGACCATATATAGATGGGGCTATTGAGGATATTATTTTCTCCCTTATCCATGGATCCTTAGCTAACTCCTTAATTTTCTTTTCATCTTCTTCGGATATTTTAACCTCGTCTAGTACTTTTTGAGATATCTCGATGCTATTAACTTTAAGGTAGAAATCAAATACGGACTTACTTCCTCTTTTTATTTGTGAATCTTTCTTAATCTCTAAAATTCCTACAATTTTCACCCTATCACCTGGTCTTGCTACGTCCACTAAATCGTCTTCAAACACAACTTCCAATTGTCTTGGTAATTGTCCAGGTGGTATTTCTTCTGGTCTTTCTTGTACCACTGCTTTCTGATAATCAATGAAAGTTGATTTGTCTTCAATTAATCTAAATTGCCCAGCTTTACCACATACTGGACATGTGGAAGGTAATTCTATTATTTCACCCATATCGTCATCAGGCCATGAAAATTCTTGCATACAATCAGGGCTTATATGCTGATAAACAGCCTTGCTAAGTCGTTCCTTCACTGGTGTAGACTTTACTAAGATCCCTTCTATCGCGATAAGTTTACCAATATCATTACTTCTTATTTTCCTTAGTTCTACGACTCTAGGTATATTTGTTACCCTAAGGTGAATATTTGATATTTCGTATTGAAATTGCGGATCTTTTTCTATTATGTAATCATAAATTTTTCTTTCTAGAATTGGAATGATCTCTTTAGGAGAAGTTATTAAGAGAGTAGCCAGTTCTTGATTAAAAGAGAATAAGTCTGCAAAATTTACATAGAAGCTTTTCTTTCTATAAGCTATTATTTCATTAATTTGATTTAAATAGGATTTACCTCTGTTGTCCTTAAAGGTAGTAATAAATTCTATGAATAATTCTCCATAGTCAACTTGTTTAGCTTCCAATTATATCACCTATTCCGCGTTCAATTACACTCTTTATTGTTTTATACACTAAAAATTCTTCATTAGTCATTCTATCAATCAAACTTTCATCTGAAATATTGAGAAATGCTAACTGCATAATTTTCCTGATTCTGATAGAGACTATCTCATTTACCACTTGGTCTAATTTTCTAAGTAGCTCTAGTGCTTGTAAATCATTTTTTCTTTTTAATTCATCCCTTAAAAGTTGAACTCGATGATAAAAGTCCTTAGGAAGAGCTGAAAGAGATGCTGGGGTATTTATTGTTTGCTTCTCTTGGAATAGGATTCTGCCGAGTTCATCAATGCTAATCACATCAGTTATTTTAACAACGTTTCTCTCTTGTAATACTATACCTAACCACGTAGATACCTCATCTTCACTACCTTTTGATAGCACAATTTCTTCAAACCCATTGTCATACGGACCCCAATCATCTAATACTAAGACCTTTTTTTTAGTGAGCATCATAACCCTATTAATAGCTTTTATCTTAGTAGTAATCACAAGTTAAGGTTTGTATAGTAGTGCTTAAAAGGTATACTATTGTGAACCCAGTTCTTTTAGTAACTGCTAGAAAGAACAAGGAAAATAAATGTATTATCGAGATCATGAATAGAATACTAATTAGAGATATAAATGCTAAGATTGAAGAAGTAGTAAAAAATGTGTTTTTAGTGTACTCTAGCTTATCCCCAATGGAGGCATATGGACTTTTATTTTCTGCTCGCCCATCATGTATTGCTAAAGTATATCCAATCCATTTCATGATTCCGAGTGCTCAAGAGGAAGAAATTATTCGGAAGACTATTGAAAACGCTAAAAAAATTGTGAAGACTTCGTTTTACGTAGATTGTCACAAGAGGGGAATTGAAGTAAATTGTAGACAAATTGAAATAGGTATAGGGTTAGGTCTAAAGGGTTACGCTAAAGTTGATTTTAAGAAACCGGATTTTGTAGTCGTTATTAACGTTATTCCTAATTTAGCTACAGTCTCGTATGTTAAAAATACTTTCGGCTAACTCTCTCAGTTATCAAATATATAGTATTACTCGAAAATTAGATTTAGGTGAAAGTTTTGGTTGACCTCAAAGACTTGATTGAAAATACCATTGAAGGTAGTACAGTGTTTAATAATCTATCAGTTCTTAATCCAGAACACATTCCTGCGAACTTACCCCACAGAGAGACACAAATAAAAGAACTTACTGTTTCGTTTAAAGATCTTATATTAAACCCTGGAGGAACTTCTATAAGGACAGTAATAGTAGGTAGAACCGGTACTGGAAAGACTGTAACCACCAAGAAATTCGGCAAGGAACTTCAAGATATTGTAAATAAAAAAGGGATAAGGTTATTCTACGTTCACGTTAATTGCCATAGGCAAAGAACTCTTTACCTTATGCTAATGGAGATAGCTCAGAGTCTAAGGTTACCATTACCTAACAGAGGGCTTTCCTCGCAAGAAACTTTCAAGTTAATTTACGATTACTTAGAAAGGAAAAATATACATCTACTATTAACCTTAGATGAATTTGACTATTTCATTAGTACATCTCCTGTGGAAGATATATATTTCTTGGTAAGGATATATGATGAATTAAATGTAAGCGTAAAAAGACTTCACTATATCTTTATAGTTAGAGAACTGACAAGCCTTTCAAGTCTTGATAAGAGCATTAAAGACCACATAATTAAGAACGTTATAGAGTTTCCGCCTTATAGTTCTTTCCAACTTTATGATATATTACAAGACAGAATAGTTAATGAAAAAGCATTTAAACAGAACGCCGTTACTGACGAAGCAGTCAAGTTCATTTCTGACATTCACGGAGCGGATAAAGGAGGAAGTGGAAACGCAAGACTTGCGATAGAAACATTGGAATTGGCTGGAAGAATAGCGGACGCCGAAAGTTCGCCTATAATAACAATTGAGCATGCAAAAAAAGCTAACTCAAAAATTAACCCAGAAATAAGCATTATCACAGATACGATAAGAGACTTGGACTTACATTACTTACTTTTACTAAAGGCAATCTCGTCTTTACATAAAAAATACGAAGAGGACTTCTTCTCTATGGGAAAAGTAGAAGAAGAGTACAGAAATATAAGCTCTTTATTAGGTGAAGAACCCAGAAGACATACACAGTTATTCGAATATATTAGGAGGCTAAAGCTAATGGGACTAATAATAACTCGACACAGTGGTAAAGGAATGAGAGGAAGAACTACACTTATATCCTTACCGGTTCCAGTCTCAGTAGAGTTAGAAAACCTTCTGGATCAGGAAATAAAAAGGAGGTTGCAGAAATCACAAGTGAACTCCTAAATTCAGAAATTATAAGAATACTCTTTATCTTATTCAAGGAAGAAGAAATAAGCATAAGTAAGCTGTATAAAAAAACAAGAATTGATTATAAAAAACTAGAAAAAGATTTAGAATTGCTTGAAGACAAACACATCGTTGAGATAATAAAGGGTGATAAGTCTAAAATAATTAGACTAAACTACTCAAACCCTAAAGTGATAATATTAAAAAACTTGTTTGAGGAATTAGAAAATATATGACAGAAGCAAAAATAGTAGACATTTCTAAGAAAGACGTAATTTTAAGGGAAGCTATAGCAGAGGGTTTTATAAAACTTAAGAAGGAGACACTTTCTCTGATAAGAGATAGTAAAGTGGAAAAGGGAGACGTAATCAATACCGCTAAAGTTGCCGGCTTTCTAGCTGCCAAGAAGACTCCTGAATTAATCCCCATGTGTCATCCTATCCCGCTAGAATTTGTAGATATTGACATAAAGATTGAAGACGAAGGACTAAGAGTAATTACAACCGTAAAAGCCAATTATAAGACTGGGGTAGAAATGGAAGCTCTTACAGCTACCTCGGTAGCATTATTAACTATATGGGATATGGTCAAGAAATATGAAAAAGATTCTCAAGGACAATATCCAGAAACTCAAATATCTCATATCAGGGTTATTAGAAAGACTAAGATCTACGACGATAATACCTCCTAGTCCCTGTTTTACCCGCTTTTGACCCTGAAGCCTCACTTTCTTCACTAGGTTTCTCGCCCGACAAAGTCATGATAATCTTCTTTTCTCCCTCTGTAAGTTCTAGTTCTTTATCTATTTTATCCTTATACTTCTTATAATATTGAACTAAATAAGGTAAGATTCCTTCTAATGTTTTTGTTGAAGAATTATGTAGATGATTTGATATCTTTCTAAGTAGGTTATCTAGATACTCCCTGTTTTCCTTGCTTTTAGCTAATAACTGGATATATTGCGGAAACTGATACTTAACCCATTTAACTTTATAAGTAGGTTTCTTCTTTTCTAAAGATGCAAAAGCTACTCCAGGGCCCATCAAATCAAAGACATAAGATAAAAGATCCCATTCACCTTTCTTAGCTCTACTTAAAAATATAGACGCTCTACTAAGAGCGTCATAAGCTCTCCATATGTCTTCTAAAGCCTCATACTGTAAAGGAATGTTTTCATCTAACCATCTCATGAGGAGCTCATAATCAATTTGAGTACTAGTAGCGGCGTTCTTAGCTTGCCAATAATATTTAGCCCAAAATATATCTCTAAGTGCTTCAAAGGGATCAAGTTCTCTATCCTTCTTCCTTACTAATTCTTTTACAGTTTCGGCTGTTACTTTACCGTAACCTTCAGCTACTCCTTGTAACATATTTATTGCGTATCTTGCATCTCCTTCACTTTGTTCTACGATGTAGTCTAGTGCATCATCACTACATTGAATTTTTTCCGCGTCACAAATCTTTTTTAAAATCCTCCTCATGGGATACTTAGTAAGTCTCTTCAGCTCAATCATCTTTACAGCGTTCCTAAGAGGCCTTAGTGACGGATCCCACGGATCATTAGCAGTTAGAATTATAGGATATTTTGTCTTTTGAATTAACTCTAAAATCGCGTCTATTGCGCCAGCATCTTCTCTAGAACTAATTCCGTCAGCTTCATCCAAAAGTATAAGCTTACCTCTTACACCGAATAAAGAACCAGTAGTGGCTGCTTGTTCGGCTATACTCCTTATTTGCATGATGTTTCTTGTATCACTTGCATTCATTTCTATTAATTCGAGTTTGTAATCTCTAGCTAAGGCCTCCGCTATTGTCGTTTTACCTACACCTGGAGGCCCATAAAGTAAGATAGCTTTCGAAGTAGGGTTTTTACTGTTTAACCAACTTTCGATCCATTCCTTAATTTCCTTCTTTGCATCTTCCTGATTCTCTACATCTTGTATAGATTTAGGTCTATATTTTAAAAACCACTGTAAGGGCAATTATGAACCACCGTACTTCTGAGCATATAACGCCATTTTAGCTAGAAACGCATTCAATTGAATTTCATCGTCTGCTCCCTCTATAATTCTAAATTCTACCTCACCAGCGTAATCTACTAGAACTACCTTTAACTCATCAGGTATGTTTATTTCATTACCAGTTAGCTCTCTGTGAATCTGCTTAATAATGTCCTCTCCAGATAGCCCATAATTTACTAACAAGTTCCTTAGTTTCTCTCTGGCTTGCATGAACTTTCCTTGTAGAGCTAAATTTAACATTTCCCTAACTTCCTTAGGTTGTGCTAATCCCAAAACTTTATACACAGCTTCTACAGTCACTTTTCCGTAAGCGGAAGCAGCTTGAAGAATATTGATAGATTTTCTCATATCACCAAGAGTAATATCATAGATAGTTTCTAAAGCCTTCTGTTCAACATCTACTTTCTCGTTCTTCGCTATGTACATTAGCCTGCTTACTACGTCCTCTCTTTTCAATGGATAAAATCTAAATAAAGCCGTCCGTGACTGTATCGGTTCAATTATTTTGCTCAGATAGTTACATGCTAGTATAAACCTAGTAGTTTCTGTATATAACTCCATTGTTCTTCTTAGCGCTTGTTGTGCGTCTGCAGTCATATTATCCGCCTCATCAAGTAAGACAACCTTAAATGGAATTTCCCCAGCTACAATAGTTCTAGCGAACTCCTTTACCTTATTTCTTATAACGTCAATACCTCTTTCATCGCTTGCGTTAAGTTCTAAGAAGTATTGCCTATAATTATCACCATATAGATCATGCACAAGAGCTAATGCAGCTGTGGTTTTTCCAGTCCCAGGTGGTCCGGAGAATAACAAGTGCGGCATGTTTTTTTCTTTTACAAATTTCTTTAATCTCTCTACTATATCTTTTTGATTTACTATGTCGTCTAATGTTCTAGGTCTATATTTTTCAGCCCAAAGCACTTCTTCCTCTTGCATTTATTTCACCTTCTTTTATACTTGCCCATTATAACCCCTTTATCAATTATGTGTCCTTCCATCATACTTTTTAATTCATCAGCAGTAACCCCGTGCTTCTCGGGTAGCTCCACATCTAAAGCGTAAACGTTGAAGTAATATCTATGTGGAGGGTGTGTCCTGGGCGGACAAGGACCTCCATATCCAACACGACCAAAATCATTTACCCCTTGGATCATGGAAGAAAACTTTGTCACTTTTGGTATGTTCTTAGGTAATTTATTATCCTTAATATTATAAATCACCCAGTGTATAAAAGTTCCCCTTGGAGCATCTGGATCTTCCACTATTATAGCATAACTTTTTGCACTAGTTACATTATCCCATTCTAGATCAGGAGAAATATCAGAGCCGTCACAAGTATATTCTTGAGGAATCATATCTTCATTTTTAAATGAACCACTTTTGACGTTCATATAGAGAATTACAAGTGCAAAAATAAAACACTAACTCTGCTTCTTGTTTAAGTAAAATTCTTGCTCCTGATGCCCTTGCTTAGTTATTTTTGCAACAATTACACCAGTACCGGTATAAGGATCTCTTTTTAACGACGAGAATATAGCCCTTTTAGCCAGTTCAGCTGCTTCATCTAAAGTAAGATCTTGCCTATAACTATCTTCTATAACACCAATGGCCTCTACGGAGCCAGATCCCGTAGCCGTATAATCTTCTTCTATGAAATCGCCTAGATAGTCAAGGTTATATAGCCTAGGCTTGTCGTCAACCCCTCCTATAAGTATTTGAACTAAGTACGGAAAATACTTAGACGTTGATAGTAAGGTAGCTAAGTATGTAGCTAAAGCCTTAACAGTAATAGGCCTAACGCTTGTTATTTTGTTGTAATGGTACAGATTTTTCAATATATTGTAAATATATTGTAAGTCAGCTACACTTCCAGCTGTTGTAATTCCAATATTGTCAGATATATATAAGACCTTCCTAACGTACTTATGTGCAACATAAAAACCTGCGCTAGCCCTTCTATCTGCAGCTAGGACAACTCCATCTTTAGTCTTTATACCTACTGTTGTAGTTCCTTTCAAGATTTTGTTATGAATATCGATATTCTGAGGCAATCTACTCATTTCACAAAACCCTAATTTTATTCACCTATCAGTTACTAATAAATCCAACAATGCCTAAAATACGTTCAGCGATATCAAGCACTACGCCGTCTTCATAAGGTAAACCGCTAATCATTAAACCTATAGGTAATCCATTAATTCTTTCAACTGGTATAGATATTGATGGAGCTCCCACAACGTTAAAGATTTCTGTATTACTAACCAAAATATCCCTATATTCTAGTTCTCGTCCTACTACGTCCGATATCTTAGGTGCAGAAGCTTTCGTGGTAGGCGAGATCAAAACGTCAACCTTGTTAAACATTTTAATATATTCTTCTATTATAATCCTTCTTATTCTCATAGCATCAACATACTCATACCCGGGGATTACGCTCCCCATCTCCAGTAATTTTTTGACATCGTCAAAGTATCTATTCTTATTTTGATTAAACCAGTTCTTGTGATAAGAATAAGCTTCTGAGAGAGCTATCACTTTCCTCACATAAGGAGAATATTTTCTAACGATTTGACTATCAATATCGACTATGTCATAATAACTGGATAATTTATTTATAAATCTTAGAAGAGTCTTAGATGCTTGATCTTCTCCAAATAGAAACATACCCAATCTGGGCTTTCTCTTTGCTTGATACGTAAAAGGTAGTTTATCCTCAACTACTGAATCTAAAACCTTATAGAGAACTTTCATATCTCTAACTAGAAAACCTATAGTATCAAAAGTCCAACTGAAGGGAATAACCCCGTCAGTCGGAATTAAGCCAGTTGTAGGCTTATACCCTATAACACCACAAAGGGATGCCGGAATTCTAATAGACCCACCCGTATCTGTTCCTACGCCTACGTCAGCTAAACCTAATGCTACGGCTACCGCAGAACCACCACTAGATCCTCCTGAAATTCTTTCAGGATCTATAGGGTTTTTAGCAGGGCCAATGACCGATGATGTGTTAGTTGCACCCATAGCGAATTCATGTGTGTTTGACTTCCCTACTATTTCTCCTCCTTCATCTAAAATTTTCTGTGTTATTGAGGCGTTTTTTGTAGGTATATGTTTAAAAAACCTTGAACCTGCAGTAGTAGGTAAACCTTGAACATTTATTATATCTTTTATTGCAAATTTAAGCCCGCTTAGTTTACCTCTCTCCTTACCCTTGACCCTTTGCAGTGTAATAAAGATATTGTACTTTGAATTTAAGCTTTCTAAACTCATCTTTGGTCACGCAAAATAACGGTTCTGGGAGTTCGATCTCGCTATTATTCTTCATAATATACACTTAATAATTTCCGCTGTGATATTTTAAAAATTTTATGTTGAAAATTTATTGTTTATTATTCACTTACTAATTTTTATTTCATTACATTTAATAAATTAATCTTTATGTGGTAGCTAAATATTTATATTGTTTGTACAATTTAAACTTATCATGAAGGCTATCGTTGTTCCAGGTCCAAAACGAGGTTACAAGTTACAAGAGGTACCAGATCCTAAGCCCGACAAAGACGAAGTGGTAATAAGAGTCGATAGAGCTGCATTATGTTATAGAGATCTACTTCAACTTCAAGGATTCTACCCGAGAATGAAATACCCAGTAATTCTAGGGCATGAAGTGGTAGGAACCATAGAAGAAAAAGGAGAAAATGTAAAGGGATTCGAAGTTGGTGACAAAGTAATTTCTCTTCTATACGCTCCTGATGGTACATGCGAGTATTGTAGAATAGGAGAGGAGGCTTATTGCCACCATAGGTTAGGATACTCAGAGGAACTAGACGGATTTTTTGCAGAAAAGGCTAAAATAAAAGTAACGAGTCTAGTAAAAGTACCTAAAAACGTTAGTGACGAAAACGCTGTGCTAGTACCTTGTGTTACTGGAATGATATATAGGGGAATCAGAAGGGCTGGTGGCATAAGGAATGGAGAATATGTATTAGTAACTGGGGCTAGTGGTGGAGTAGGCATTCACGCAATCCAAGTGGCTAAGGCTCTAGGGGCTAAGGTAATCGGTGTTACAACATCTGAGGAAAAAGCGAAGATAATAAAACAATATTCAGACTATATAATTGTAGGAACAAAATTCGCTGATGAAGCCAAAAAAATAGGCGATGTAACATTAGTAATAGATACAGTAGGAACTCCAACTTTTGATGAAAGCTTGAAGTCGCTTTGGATGGGTGGTAGAATAGTCCAAATAGGAAACATAGATCCAACACAATCCTATAATCTAAGATTAGGCTACGTAATTCTAAAGGATATAAAAATAGTAGGACATGCGTCTGCAACTAAATATGATGCGGAGCAAACTCTGAAATTAGATGCTGAAGATAAGATTAAGCCAGTTATAGCAGGTACTGTCTCGTTAGAGGAGATCGATAAAGGATATCAGATGATAAAAGATAAAAACAAAATCGGTAAAGTACTAGTAAAACCATAAATGGTATTATAGTATAATCTACAATGTGGAGATAAAATTTTCATCAATTAAAGTACCGTCTAGCTTAATCCCCCATGAAAAAGAGGAAATCGATCAGACTAAACAGATTTCAGAATATATTTACGAAGCAGTCCGCAATTCGGATGTGATTGATTTAGATATAGATGAAAAAATACTTTTTATCTATTCTATATTCACAAGTAAATTAGTAGATAACGTACTCGAGAATTCTTATTCTTACCTTTATGGGCTTAAAGGTTACAAGTACTTGTCTGGCGATATATCCATAGTACTAAGTGAGACTATCACATTTGCTACTCTACATACACTATATGACGTAAAGATCGAAAATATATTGCCTTTTAGAACTGTGAAATATTTAGGGACGATAGCGGATGCCCTTATAGATCTTGAAAAAGAATTGAAATTAGCTAAAGAACTAGAGACGGAGAGTGGACTATTATTTATAAATGTTAGAGCAGCTATGAGCCCTAGGTCTTATTATGTAGTGGATAAAATTTGGAAAAGTATACTCAACTTAGAATTGGTCAGATATCCAGATAATTATGGCTTAATATCATTGTTAACTAGAGATAAAGAAACTCTAAAAGAATCTTTCATATTCATCACACCCCAGTAAGAGTGAGAGAATATGAATTGTAAGAATCTAAATAAGGCTATAGTGATGTTATGGGTAGGAGATTCAAAGGAAGCCGAGGAAGACGCAAAGGAGTGTATGAATTTATTAAAAGAAGAAATCCCTAATTTAAGAATTCTAATTAAAGAAGCTAAGATAGAAGCCGAAAGTGAATATTTGCTACCTAAAACACTTAGAGAAAAGGGATTAAACCCTGAAGATTTGCTTAAGCTAGCAATGTACGAGTTATCAAGAAGAATATATCTTTTTAGTGGTGATACTAAAAGCAAGGAAAGATCAGGAGTTATATATCTATGGCTAGATTTAGGAGTCAAAAAGATACTTAGAGGTTACTGTGAGGATTGCTATGGATATGTAAGTACATTACTAGGTAGCGGATTTGTAGTGATGGTAGATGGTGTAATATATGCGGAATTTTTAGGTACTGATGAAGATAAAGCTGTGGAATCCGTATTAGGGGCAATTAAAGGACATAGAAAGAACAAATGAGAGAATGGCTTTAATAGATACTTTTAGTTATTCGAACATATTATCTTAGATAGGAGAAAATTATGTTAGAAAAGGGTACTGTAATAGCGTTTACTTTTTATACTTTCTTTTATGTTTGTTTTTTGCTGGGCCCGTAGCTCAGCCAGGTGGAGCGGCGGGCTCTTAACGAAAAGAGCCAGGTAGAGGGAGATACCCGTAGGTCCCGGGTTCAAATCCCGGCGGGCCCGCGCTATTTATTTTCTACTTAAAAATATTATGAAACCCACGTACGCCAAGTAGCCGAATATGACTAGAATTATCCCAAAATTTATGATTTTTATAAAAATAGGTGAGATATTAAACCCGCCTAAGTTTATTTTAAACCCTAGAAAAATAACTAAAAATGATAAGAATACAATGGATAGAGAAAATACAAATAGAAACAAGCCCAGCATCCTTATTTTAAGTTTATAACTTATATCCATAGATCAGATCCCTCACTGCTAATCTAACTGCTTGAGCTGATGAATAATTAGGCTTCCATCCTAACTGTTTTATCTTACTAATGTCAAGTAGCATAAATCTGACATCACCAACCCAGCCTCTACCCTCTCCTATATCTACATATTCGTGTACTGGAGTCAGATTCATCTCCTCTTCTACTATTTTCGCAATTTCGTCCACAGTTATCCAATCTTCATTACCTACATTAAATGCATCATATAGACCATTAAACTTTTTTTCCAGAGTTAGAAACGCTTCTATTACATCAGTTATATATATGTAACTTTTCCTCTGCTTACCATTCCCCAATATTTCTAATTTGTATGGATTTTTTCTTAATTTTTCTATAAAATCCTTTATAACACCATGAGACACCCTACCCCCCGTTACATTCGCCAATCTAATAGATATACCTTTTATTCCGTAGACTCTAGAATAATATTCAAGCAAATGCTCTCCTAAAAGTTTGAATACACCGTAATTAGAAATAGGCTTTAGTTCCGCATTTTCAGGTGTAGGTATTTTGTCTGTCTCTCCATAAACTGTGGATGAAGAGGCAAATACTAATAAACTGACGTCGTTGCGCCTTGCCATTTCGAGCACGTTAAATGTTGCAATTACATCTCTACTAAAATGCTCGTAGGAATTAATCATAGACGTCCTAACATCTGGATTTGCAGCCAAATGGTAAAATATGCTTCCAGCTGGTATTTTTAAACTAGAAGTTGAACTATCTCTTAAGTCGATTTTAAGGTATTTAGCCTTCTTATTCACATAATTACCATTGGAAAAGTCATCAATTACTACGATGTCGTTATATAATTTCGTTAACGCATCTACCAAATGACTGCCTATATATCCTGCTCCACCGGTAATTACATAACTCATTTTATTAGCTAATCTAAGATTTAGTGCATTTATATAAATTAATCTTACTTGTGCTTTGTTGATATCTTCAATTTATTTCATAAGCATGATATGATACATTGAGAATTCTTTAGTAATTAATATTTATTTCAACGTTATTCACAAGTCACACTCTAATACCCGGAGCTCTACCAACTAAGGAATTAGCCAAGTGGAGCATCCATGCATAAGCCCAGAACTTGAGCTTAGCCTCAACCACTTGTCCCAAAAAGCTTGTAGCCCTAACAGATTCCCCAAAAGTGCGCTTCACAGCTGAGAATAAGGACTCAATCCTCCACCTAATACCGTAACCCTTCTTCTCCCTCCAACGATTATAGCCTAACCTCTTGAACTCCCTTACGGTCTTTCTCCTAGCTGGATGGCCGCGCCTAGTAGAAGCGTTCTTCCTAGGTGGGACAACGACCTCAACCCCGGTCTTGTAAACCTCATTGGCATCATAAGCTTTATCTCCGTAAAATTTCTTGACCTTCTTTCCCTTGTCTTGTAAATCCTTAACTGTCTTGACTGCTGTCTCAACCTCGTTGGTGGTTACTTCGGCGTTTATTATGTTGAATTGGTCCTTATCCATTACTATTTCGATCTTGAGGAATTTTGAGTCCCTAGTTTTACCCCATTTTGCTATAATGTATTGTCC